>JALNVE010000381.1 GCA_023227695.1 Paludibacteraceae bacterium | reverse complement strand
CTCAATGGCAGAGAGTCCACCTCCCAAATGTGAACCATTCTTTCCACATCTGAAAGCCATCTCCAATGCTTTACATCGCATAGCCTTGGCCATCGTCTCTATCTGCGAAATATCTTTCATAAATTACATTCCCCCATCTACTCTGATAATCTGTCCATTAATGAACGAAGAATCGTCTGAAGCCAGAAATAAAACAATTTTTGCAACATCATTAACAGGAATAAGGCCTTTTATTGCACATCTCCGTTGTATCTCCATATTTGCAAGTTCTCCCATTTCCTCTTTCATGGACGTATCTGTCATACTAGGTGCAACTGCATTAACCCGAATATGGTAAGATGCCAACTCTTGCGACATTGTTTTTGTGAAATATATAATTGCAGCTTTACTGCAACCATATGACATATATGCAGGAAAAGCATCCATACCTCCTATAGATGCCATATTAATAATAACACCACATTTCTGCCGCATCATGATTTTTGATACGCCTTGTGTTATCTGTACCTGAGAAAAGAAATTAATCTGAAAGACATCCTTCAGCTGCTGCATAGATGTCATAGGCAACAATCCCTTACTTACAACTCCTGCATTATTTATCAAAATATGAACCGGCAACTTACTTTTATATAAATCCGAGACAAACTGCCTAACCGATTCCTCTTCTAATAAATCCGCATAAAATATATGAATAGATATCTGATTCAGTTCCATCTGCTTTTGACAAAACACATCAAACTCCTCATTTTTCTTTCTAATGCAGGCTATTATATTAACCCCTTTTTCTGCAAAATGTTGAAGTATAGATTTCCCTATTCCTCGGTTACAACCTGTAATCAAGGCGTATTTACCAGTCAACGAAGAATCAGAATTGCACATCGTATTTCGTAGATAAAATCTCCATACCTTTTTCGTACGAGGAGAAATCTATAATATCATCCGTTTCCATCATGATATCAAAAGCATCTTCCAAATTTGCGACCAAAGTCATGTGTCCTACCGAATCCCACAACTTTATGCCCTGATATTTCAATCCATTCAATTGATCTTGATTTATCTCAAATGCATTACAAAATGCTTCGTTGTACTTCTCTTTGTTTGTCATACTACATAGTTATTATTCGTCACTCTAATATACTTATTATCTCTTATTAAAAACCGATTCAAACAAGTTTTCCCATTGATCCATAATTATTTCTGGTTCAAAACGCACTACATCTCTTTGGGCATTTTGAGCCAATCTATTTCTCTCTTGTTCATCATTCATCAATCTCTTTATTGCATTTGCATATGCATCAATATCAAATGGAGGTATTAATATTCCATTCTCACCATCTGTTATAAGATCTGTTACAGCCTCAAATGAGTTAAACGCCAACGGAACACATCCATAAGACGCAGCTTCTTCTATAACCAAGCCCCATCCCTCAAATGCACTTGTCACACAAAAGACCGAGGCTGTCTTATAAAAATCTTCGGGCATTACAAAACCTCTAAAATAGACATGCTGCAGATTTAAGTCTTTGCACATCTGTTCTAACATCTGTCTATCCTTTCCATCTCCACAGATATTCAAAATCCAATCTTCAGCTACAGATTCTATCTTTGACCAAATATGCAACAACAAATCTATTTTCTTAGTTTTATTATCTAATCTGCCTACAAATAATACCTCTTTTTTCTTTTCAAAACATTTCAAACCATTAGATTCAATCATATTGGATATGGAGAGCACCTTGTTCGGGAAAAACTTAGCCGCTACAAATCTGGGGATAAACTTATTTGACAATAATACCATTCTATCTGAACACGCCGTAACATATACAAACATCGAAGCATTATACAATGCATGCATTTTTATGAGAAAAAAATTCACAAAACCCGATTGAAAGATATTTCGAACAAAAGAATTCACTTTATATTTTTTACAAAATATAGAAGCATAATTTTCATATGTAAAATTTGGAGTACTATGCCACAGACACACAAGCGGACATGGTGTGTGCAACCACCATTTGATCTTCAAACTTGTCATGTGCCACAACGCCAAGTCTATCTCATTTTTTATTAAGAATTGATTTAATTCCTTATATTCTTTAATAGAGAATAGATGAAAGAAACAAACATCATACCCTCTATCACGCAATATTTTAGCTTGAAGTTTAATAACACGTACAACACCATTTCCTACTAACTCGCCTGAAGGTTCTCCATAACCAAGAAAACATATTTTCTTTTTTTTTACCATATTTTCTTCTGTTTTATACTAATAGGAATTTTTTCTCTATTTTTTCCATCATTTCCACCATTCGCTCGGCTGTCTTTCCGTCCCAATACATCGGAATTTTGCCTTGCTTTCCATTGCCTGATAAAATCATCTCTACTTCCGACAAAATATCATCCACACCAATCAACTTGTTGCTGCCCTCCCATACGGTGACGGGACGCTCCGTGGTTGGTCTGACGGTAAGGCATGGCAGATTCATGTAGGTGGTCTCCT
>JALNVE010000380.1 GCA_023227695.1 Paludibacteraceae bacterium | reverse complement strand
TACGCTTGGCAATATCTCTCTTAATAGTTGATCTGTTTTCATTCCGCAAAGATAATGCTATTCATGAATTTTGGGGAATATTCTTGTCGCTATACCAACCCCACCTATCCGCTGATCCAAAAAAACAGATTGCACAGATGGTGGACATTTGATCGGATAATCATAAAAAAGCGTCCCCAAAACCTTTTTAGTCTTGGGGACGCCCACCATTATATTATCGTTCGTAATATGTACCTTACTTGCGTATTAAGGAAACTATACATAGAAGGATTATCGCGCCTATAGTTGCTGAAATCAATTTTCACAACATACGCCTCCGTCAACATCTATCAACCTAAACACGAATCCACCGATGAATCCACCAACTATACCGATGATTAGGTTCCAAAGCAAACCGCTACTCGCACCCTTGAAGATTTTGCTTCCTAAAAAACCTAAGGCACATCCGATAATAATTGATAATAAAACATCCATTTTTTAATAAATTAAATTAATAAAAATCTGAAGAAGTTCTGCGACAACCTCATATTAGACTACTAATGTAAAGGCTTTGCAAGAACCCCGATTTTTCAACACATCCCGACCTGAGGTCTATTACTAGCTCTGATTCCATTTTGTCTTAATAAATTATCCATGTGAACTGCTGATTGGTTTACTTCCTACCTCTCGTCCAACCTTCGGATTTATAGCAATGGAAAATTAGAGACGGCGAACCGAACCTCACCGGACGTAGCCTATCAGATGATGTCTCAAAATCAATACCAAACTAATTAAAGAACTCCTTCTCTCTCATCTATCACAAAACGGAGCTAAATCTTTTTCATTATCTTCTGTCTTCAACTTCAGGAGCCTCTATTTGCGAAGCCAACCTTTTGCGTTTTCTGACTATTCGATTTACCTCTAATCGCTTTGCAGTTATAAATATATGTTTATTTATCTTAAAAAGAAAATATATTGTGCTTTTTTTCTCGATAAAAACGCTGTTATTGATATTAATCAATTTTGAAAATGTTTTATTTTTAATTAGTGATTGAATATCAGTATTTTATTCAACTGTAGTTTTTTTCTTATAAATTCCGACAGGGAAGTGTTTCGTTGCATTTTTATTGTCTGACTCATCGATTTTGTTACTTACCATACGTAAATCGAATGGATTTTCGGCAGCAACCAGTATCATACAATCGGTTCCTTTTGACTCAGTAAACTCTGTGGAATAGTCAGTTAAGTCTATCGTGCAGTTGGCGGGAATCAAAAGATGAGCCATTGTCTGTGCATCATCCATTGGCAAACAAACAACTCTTTTACCTTGTGCGTCGATGTCTAAAATATTGACATACATAGGCTTGTTGCTGTTGTTCTTGATTCTGAAGAAGCTTTGTTCTCCTATATTTGCATTGCCTTCAACCTTTTCTTTGGTGTTTCGCTTTATTACTTCGAAAGAGATGGAGTAATCTGTTTTCTCGTTGCTTATTTCATCCATCTTGGCTCCGTTCAGTTTCTGTTGAATTGAACGGGAAATGTCGAATTCTACCTCGTCTCCACGATAGGTACAACCGGCTGCGGAGTGGCTTATCTTGTCAGATCCGCCGTTGAACATCGAACGCATAGCGTGCTGAAAAAATTGAGAACTTACGTTCTGCTGTTTGTCTTTTAATGATTCGATGATTTTTGATACATCTCCGGTTGTTTCTGGAATAGAGTATATCTTCTCTGCATCGCGGTCGAGTAGAGAAAGAGCGGAGTTTTCACCAACACGTATATTGTCTTTGGAACTTAATCTAGCACGTTTCACCAACTTAACCCAATCGTTGCCTTTTAAGACCTCTGCCTTTCCTATAATGGAGTAGACATATAAACTTTGCGCGCTTACCACGTAGCATAAAAGCGAAAGCATGAATGTGATTACAATTTTCTTCATCATTTATTTCTTTAATTTTTCAAAATTATAATAATCTTTTGTTCTGATAAGATTTAATTTAATCAATTATTATCAAAAAATGCGCCAATAATACCTATTCATTCTTGGTTTTAAATTCTAATATCATTTCAGATGAATGTCTGTTCTCATAATTCATACTAAATCACTACCTTTGCAGCAGAGAATCTCAAAACATTATTACAATGAAAGCTTTAAAAGATTTGACAATCGGAATATGCAATGACCATGCAGGAGTTGAGTTGAAGAACTTCTTGATGGAGCAGCTAAAAGGTGAGGTAAAGGTATTCAAGAACTTTGGAACAGATACTACTGACAGCTGTGATTATCCGGATTTTGCTCATCCTTTGGCATCAGCTGTTGAGAAAGGTGAGTGCGATTTAGGTATTGCAATCTGCGGAACAGGAAACGGTATCAGCATGACTTGCAACAAACATCAAGGTATTCGTGCAGCATTGTGCTGGGAGGTTGAAATTGCAAAGTTGGCTCGTCAACACAACGATGCTAACGTGATTGGTCTTCCTGCAAGATTTATCTCTAAAGAGAAGGCTCTTGAATTAGTTCGTGCTTTCTTGACTACTGACTTTGAAGGCGGCCGTCACGAGAG
>JALNVE010000379.1 GCA_023227695.1 Paludibacteraceae bacterium | reverse complement strand
TATTCTCCACAGGGCAACTGGAAAGAGGGAGATTTTCTCTTCTCTTTCTGCTCTGAAAAATATTTTTTCTACCTGACCCATTTTTTTCCTCCTCAAGTTGCATTATCAATTTGAATCCCCGTGTCATTAGTTTTAATAATTCACAAAAATGTGAAGCAATAAACATTTAAGCCCAATTATTTTTATAATTTTGCAGTCTTGAAAAGATAAGAGTTTTATTGAAGTAGCTTCTTTTAAGAGTTTTGGTTTTAGCATAGATGAGTTGATGCGATTAGATTAAACATTAGAAAAATAAATATGGATTTTATTAGTAATCTGTTCATGGGAACCGGCCTTGGTTCCATTCTTGTGTATCTGTGTCTTACGGCAGCGATAGGCTTGTATGTGGGCAAATTGGGAATAAATGGAGTCAAACTTGGCATTGCCGGAGTTTTGTTTATGGGAATCCTATTCTCACATTTCAAAGGACAGGCGGGAAGTGACCCTCTAAATTCGGAGATACTTCATTTCGTCAAAGAATTTGGTCTTATTCTATTTATTTATGCTATCGGTATTGATGTAGGACCTAGATTTGTCAGCTCGTTTAGGAATGATGGTATGACAATGAATCTTTTGGCCTCTTCTACCTGTGTTTTGGGTACTCTGATAGCTTTTCTGATTTTCTTATTTGCTGATGTTGAACCTGCAGTTATCACAGGAATTTTGTGCGGTGCAGTAACCAATACTCCAGGATTGGGTGCGGCTCAGCAAACATTGGATGCTAATTCCGCAGCTATCGAACAGGCAGGTATGGGATACGCAGTGGCATACCCTTTTGGTGTGCTTGGTATTATCCTTACTATGCTGATAATCAGAGGTATCTTCAGGATTAAGCTTGATGCTGAGGTTTCAGATTACAGCAACAAGTTAGACAAAGGTAAATCAAAAAAGTTGGAGAGCGTTGAAATCACAGTTTCTAACCATAATTTATTCGGTCAAAAGATATCCTATATTAAGAGTTTAGTTGAGAATGAATTGGCTATCTCTCGAATTCAGAGAGGAGACTCTTTCGTGTTGGCTTCCGAAAATGAGACATTGCAAGAGGGTGATGTCATTTATGGAGTTTCTTCTACAGAACATATTGAGAAATTGAGAATGAAGATAGGTAATGTGGAAATAGGAATGAAGAAAGAGGTTTCCGGAGCCTTGGCCATGTTCAACGTACTTGTCACTAATCGAAATTTGGCTGGCAAAACAATTGAACAGATAGGTATCTATCGAAGATACAATGCTAACATTACTAGAATATACCGTGCGGGTATGGAAATCCTTCCTACCAAGAATACAACAGTTGAATTGGGTGATACGGTACGTATTGTAGGTAAAAGAGAGCTTTTGACAGATATCCAGAAGGAAATAGGTAACTCTGTTCGTGAGTTGGCTATCCCTAATACAATTCCAATTTTCTTGGGTATCTTTTTGGGTATCCTTATAGGAAGTATTCCTATTCCAATCCCAGGTCTGCCAGTTCCTGCTAAACTAGGTTTGGCTGGCGGTCCTCTTATCGTGGCACTTATCCTCGGTCATAAGGGTAGAATTGGAAAGCTGGATTTCTACATGACACCAGGTGCCAACATGATGTTGAGAGAATTGGGAATCATTCTTTTCTTGGCAAGTGTAGGATTGTCATCAGGAACAAATTTTGTCAGTACAATAGCAAATGGTGGATATGTATGGATGCTTTACGGAGCTTTGATCACATTCGTTCCTATCTTCTTGGTCTCCATAGTTGCCCGCTTGATGAAGTTCAATTATTTGAAGATATGCGGAATAATTTCCGGCTCAATGACAGATCCTCCAGCATTGGAGTATGCTAATTCGTTGGCCCCAATTCCGGCTCAGTCTACAGCATACGCAGCGGTCTATCCATTGACGATGTTCTTACGAATATTGCTGGCTCAGATACTTGTTTTACTCATAGCGTAACTCTAAGTTGCAAATAATTTGAATTTTTTTGATGGTGGTTGAAAAACAATCACTATCTTTGCACTCGATTTACAAATTTAAATAAATATATTATGTATTTGAATTCTGAAATAAAGAAAGAAATCTTCGAGAAGCACGGAAAGTCGAATACCGATACTGGGTCAGCTGAATCTCAGATAGCGCTATTTTCTTTCCGTATCTCGCGTTTGACTGAACACATGAAGTCAAATAAAAAGGATTATAACACTTCTAGATCTCTTAAAATGTTGGTAGGAAAGCGTCGTAGATTGCTCGACTACTTGATAGAAGTCGATATCGAAAGATACCGTGCTATTATCAAGGCTCTTAACCTTAGAAAGTAAGAGTTTCTTCGAAGAAGAAAAATTCAAAGAGGCGGATGCATTAGCATTTGCCTCTTTTTTGTATATCTGTCCTTTGCTGATTTTAGTTGACCTAACTAATTCGGGGTCAGTAGAAATTTAGTGGGGAAAAGCATAAATATTGGCGATACGGAATAGGAAGAACTTCTTATCTACGACCCCACGCAGATTAGCCCTGAAAAGTTTGATTTTCGCATTGAAAG
>JALNVE010000378.1 GCA_023227695.1 Paludibacteraceae bacterium | reverse complement strand
TTGCGGTTGCAAAGGTAAAACCTTTTTTCGAATCCGCAAACCTTTTCTGAAGTTTTTTTTCCGCGGCCCGGGCCGCTTCGCTTACCTCTCGAAAGCGGGTGCAAAAGTAGCCGCTTTCTCCTATCCCTCCAAATCTTTTCGGAGGTTTTTTTCGAGAAAATCGCACTCTGCCTGAGCCACAGACGGTTAGGCGACAACTTGTTTTTGAAACCGTTTTGCGGAACGTGGTTTCCTGCTGGTCGAGAGGGGGTTTTCGGGAACGTTTTCTTTCAGATTCTGTCGAAAAAGGTCCTTTCGGGGCGAATTATTATGTGCTAATGCCCTATCCTTTGATCAAAAATGTTTGAGGTTTGTGGATTTCTATCGGAGTAAAATGTCGGCCACATCCTGAGATAGAACGTAGTCGACTTCTTTGGGGTTGGAATTGATTGTATTTCAGAAAGAGCGGCGGTTGATTAGGCTGAGCGGAGGCTTGCTTTTTGGGTGACATAGCAAGATGATACGCCGAACAAAGCTACACACTACGCTGAACGAGGGAAGTTATTTTCTAATCTTTGAAATAATATAAAACGCTGACAACCAAGCTATAAGTATAAAAAACAGATACAATACAAATATTGTATCATCAAATAACAATACAAAAAAGTAATGAAGGATGAACAATATTCCCAAATGAAATATTGAATGAAGAAAAGCCCATATAAAACTATACTGTGATGCTATAAAAGACACAATAAATGAAGAAATTAACAAACCAGTTATTATGCCATAAACTAATCCTGCTTCTCTATTTCCAAAGTGTTTGATTAACAAATTAATCATAACCAATGACACAAAGATTGTAAGTACAATCAATAGAAATGATAGAAATGCCACTTTTCCCTTATTCAATTCCATTAGCTTTATTTATTGCATTATCGACAAGTCTTTTTGTATGCCTACCAGCTGCATTTTTTGCAAACTCAAATAGAGAATATTTTGTTCCTCTATAATTATTGTCACTAACACCTGTTCCAGGTTCATCTTTATTCATTTTTGCATGAGATGTGGATGGAAGTTTATTTTTATTTACAACAGGATTATATTCATTCTTATAATATTCGAACACTCAACCATCTACCCACTCTCGAATCCAAAAGACGAAACTCCGTTGAATACACCCCTTCTGCCATATCAGATTCTTTTTCATGCCCTGTAAATCCGAACCTATACTCATCACTCGCATCCTTCTCAAACTTTATTCCCGGCATTTCCATTCCGAACGGATAGTAATCACTTACACTTAACACTTCTGCAACGATTGCTGACTGTTTTTCGTCAGAAACGACGGCCAGCACATTACCAAGATGGTTGGTATGTTCGTAGTTTTTCAGACCAAGAGTATGTGAGTAAACGCTATCCATTGTATAGTTTTCGTCATTTGCTGCCAGTTTTAAATTTGAGAGAGAAACACCCAAACGACTTGCGCCATAAAGATACTGTTCTGAAAGTGAAAAATCAAGACCCAAAGGATCCTTTTTCTCGATGTAAACGGCAAGGATGTTACCCTGCGCATCACGAACAAGTTGACCATGCAGGCCTGAAGCCTACTTTTAACACGACATAGCAAGATGCTATGCCGAACGGAAGGACACGCTACGCACAATCATGGACGCCACACACTATGCTTAACGAGACCACAAACACACTACGCTTAACGAAGGTTTATCTCAACTTTACATATTTTCCTTTGAGGGAGTTCTCCGAAACATATTTTAATGGTGCATCCCCTGTTGCTATGCAATGATTTAAAAAATCTCTTACTATCTCTTTATCCCAACCTGCACAAGCTGCCGCTAATCCATAACGAGGGTCGCAAAAACTATTTAAGTCGATTCCTTGTCCAAACAAAAAGTACATATCAATTATCAATTTCTGTTCTTCTATACTTGGTATCATTTTATCATATCCAAGAACTTCCAGTAAGGCTTCTTGAACTGAAAACTCATTATTACTTAATAATTCAAAAATAGGAGAGCAATCATTTTTAGATTTCCTTTTCAACCTGAAGTAACCTTTGGTTACCTCATTAAGTATTATTCCATTTTCTTTTTCAGTGTTCAACGTATTTTCCAATAATGATAATATTGAATTGTCATTTTCAGAAACAGAATTTGATACTATCTTCTGTATTTTTTTTCTTGCTTTTTTAATAAAGCCTCTTTTAAGTTTATGAAGTTTTTTGTCATCATCGATTTGATTTTCAAGATGGTTGGTAAGTTCGTAGTTCTTCAGACCAAGAGTATGTGAGTAAACGCTATCCATTACAAAATTTTTGTCATTTGCTGCCAATTTCAAATTCGGACGCAATACACCCAAACGGCTTGCGCCGTAAAGATACTGTTTTGAAAGGGAAATCGTAAACACTACCAGCAATGATTTGCAGGCTACGCAGAACAAAGGTCTAGTCCACTTTTACTATCGTAAAATAAAAAGGATTAGATGTGTCCTGATTTATAATTAAAGCTGGATTCAAGCGGACAATGCAACCTCATTTAAATCCAAGTTTGTCAATTGTTTAAATTTTTGTAAAGGAGTCATATACCCTAATCTTTTCCTCGGTCTCGAGTTTAAGATGTTTT
>JALNVE010000377.1 GCA_023227695.1 Paludibacteraceae bacterium | reverse complement strand
ATAGCAGACAACTGAGAAAGAGAAGCTTCAGAGATTTTTTGCATCTCCTCATATCCTGGATCTCTTTTCGGATTTGATGCAAAATATGTTTTACATGCAGTTTGAGCTGCCTCATAATTGCTTAATTCATACTGAGCTTTTGCTACCAAATAACTCAATCTTGGGTTGGTACCACCCAATATTTTTGTTATCTCATTCACTTTCGTCAAAACGCTCTTGTAATTATTCATTTCAAGTTCGTTTGCAGCCGAAAAATAAAGAGACTGAGCACGATTTGCGTTGTTTGTCTGGGCCTGCATGGAAGTACCGATCATTCCTGCAGCTATAATTGAAAAAATGAGCTTCTTCATTTCTTTCTATTTTTTTTAATTTGTATCCTATTTTATTTAATCTACGAGTCATTCCGAACTACTCATTCTGACATACACGGAATCCGATACGATTGTTCTTTATCTTCTGATTGTATTTTTCTTTTGAAGAAATAGAACTGTTGATTGCATCATCAGACCAAGATCCACCCTTTACGAAGCGTGTATTTTTATCGTAGCTATCAGAAACCCATTCGCTGACATTTCCTGTCATATCAAAAATTCCAAGAATATTAGCAGATTTTTGCGCCACTGAATGTGTACTCTCATCAGAGTTATATGCGCACCATGCGATTTCATCTAAGTTATCACTTCCACTGAACTGAGCAGAAGCATTGTTTATACCACCTTTGGCAGCATACTCCCACTCCTCCATTTTTGGCAAACGATATTTCATTCCTGTTTGCTCATTCAATTTTTTAACGAACTCAACTGCTTCTGCAAAAGAGACATTCTCAACTGGACAATCATTACAACCTTTGAAAGAAGAAGGATTTGAACCCATTACACGACGCCATTGTCTTTGTGTAATTTCTGTTTTTCCAATATAAAAAGATTTCAAAGCTCCCTTACCTTCAACATATACAAGTTCTAAATCACCTACATTACGAGCAGACTTGTACTCTTTATATTTTTTGATTTTCTCTAATTTTCTTGCCGGATATGAAAACAAAGGATCTGCATCAGTTACCTTTTTATAATATACCTGAGACTCTTCCCACTTACCTTGTTGATATAGTTTCTCAGCCGCATCTAAATTCTCAAACATTACTTCATAAGGCATGATTGTCAAATTCCAGAATGCTTTATCATTCAAGCTAATTACTGGCAAGAAAGAACGATTATCATAATATGCATTTTCTGCCTTAACGGTATCCTTTAATGCCAAGAATTTATCAGAAGCCTTACGTCTATTATACTCATCAATAATATACTCAAAATCGTTATCGTCCCAAGTCAATTCCATTGTTATGTTTTTCATCTCCAAATTATTAGAAGAGCGGAATACATTACGTAAAGAACGAGAAGCACCACGAGCCGCAGGATCCAATTTACCTGTCATTACTCTATCTGTCTTGAAAGCTTGTTCCAAAGCAGCATCAGCAATAACAACACCTGGTTTTTCTGCAGTCTGCTTCCCGATGACTACATCAGTAAACAAATCGGACCATTTAGTAGTTGTAGGAATCAACATTTCAACTGTACTTCCAGCTTTATCAATCAAAGGCAATACCATTTCAGACTTGGCTGAAGCAATATATGCTTTTGACTGTTCCGAATAGAACATCACTGTAAATTTGAATTTTGCAGAAACTGGAGTGATCAAATCAAAACGTTTTTGCAAATCTGGGTATTCGCTCAATTGTGCATAGGTAATCTTTGTCTTCTTAGCTTTTCCAATGGTAAAATCTGACTTGCGATTCCAAACCATATTGGCAAAATAGACAGGCTCTCCAATGATGATTTTGTAAGTGTAATTCACCTTACAGTCATCTAACAAATAGGAGTTTTTACCCGCTCCATAATTAGCCTTACAAGAGAAAGATCCTGCTTTGACATCTTTCAAATCCTGAGCATTAACAGATGCCGCCATCATCATGAGAAACAGCAGCACAATAAATCGAATTCTTTTCATGAATTTTATCTTGTTATATAACATTAATTTATTTTTCGTGCATAAACATTTTGCAAATTAATAAAAATTAGGCCTAAACTTCAAGACTTAACCCCAATTTTCTTAGAAATGTATAGAAAAATGAACATTTTTTTCTTTTTTCAAATATACAATATAATGACAAAAAAAAATATTTTTATCACTTTACTTTTAAACAAAAAAAATATTTTTTTAAAGACGCCCTAATAAAAAAAAACAAAAAATATTTATTTTTAAACACAGACTAGTTTTATAAAATCCTATTTTTCAATATTTTATTTAGAATAAAAAAATATTTTTCATCCAATTCTAAACAAAAGAAATATCATTTTTTGAATTCAAATGCAAATATATTTACTAAGCAAAAACCTTTTTTGAAAAAAATTACAAAATTATTCAAACAAAATCAGTGCCACGATTTCAACAATCTGCATTTTCTAAAGACGCCCATTAAAATTTCTATTTTTCAAAAAATTTCATTGAAATCTATTTGTCATCTGGATTCAAGCGGACAATGCAACCTCATTTAAATCCAAGTTTGTCAATTGTTTAAATTTTTGTAAAGGAGTCATATACCCTAATCTTTTCCTCGGTCTCGAGTTTAAGATGTTTTGAACT
>JALNVE010000376.1 GCA_023227695.1 Paludibacteraceae bacterium | reverse complement strand
GTCAGTAGTGCCCCAAATGGAATCTGGCAACGAAACATTACCTTCCAATGCTTGAACAAGTTGATCTACATCTGTGCTATAAATACCATATTGAGAAAGACAAGTATGAGTTATCAACGTATCCAATACATCCTCACAACACAATTCAACATTTATAGGAATAATATCAGACATCGGATTACAGTAGTTTACAGCATTAGAGACTGCATTCGGATTGTACGCCTGAACCCTATAAAAACCTGCATCCGTAAGAATAACCGAATCAATTTCTAACGTCTTTCCTTCTGCATATTTCTTCCAAAATTGATTATCATAAGAGAGAACATCACTCTTATACCAAATATATTCATATGTATTTCCATCATCAACTTCAGCCTCAATTTTCATAGATTTCCCAACACAGTATGTAGAATCATTTCCTGTGACCTCGACAGAAGGAGCACATAATCTCACCTCTATATCATCCAAACAAAAATCATTTCCATAAGTAGAGACTCCTTTATTAACGATCTTATATACGATAGAAGTCACAGAATCAGAAACCACGAATTTCATTCCACATCTTTCCCAAACAGCATTATGTTCATTCAACAACTCAACTGTTTTACTTTGCAGTTCCACACCTGTTTTTGCATCTTCAATGACCAAATTTAAAATAGAATGATCATAACCAGGCATTTTTAAGGAACTCATACCATACATAGAAAGATACAATTCTGAACCTGCACATAAACTATCTATTTGTATACTATAAAAGATGCCGTTATCTACCGCAGCGTCGATCTGCATAAAATATCCTCTGTTAGGATCATTCGGATAAGTATGGTCATAAATAGGATAATACCAAGCATTGGACGAATGATTAAAACCGACCTTGCTGATGGAATAATATCCATTATTATTAGGATAATCATTGAAATGATATGTACATTCAGCAACGGGATCGGTACTTATCGCAGGATCAAGTGTTGAATTTCCTCCAAAATCTTCTTTGAAAATCAAAACACCGTCTGGACAAGAGTCGTCCACACAAGTTTCGACGTTAACAGGAATCATATCAGACAAAGGATTACAATAATTGATAGAAGAGCTTGAGTAGACTGGATTATAAACTTGAACTCTGTAATATCCTGCATCCTGACGATGCAAGTAGTCTATATTCAATGTTTCACCCTCTGCACATTTCGTCCAATATGCATTATCATAAGTGGCTGTATCACTCTTATACCAAACATATTTACTGCCGGTTATCTGATCCTCATAAAAGGCTTTTAGATTCAACGAATGACCAGAACAATAAGTAGTATTATTTCCACTAATTTGTATTTTCGGAAAACACATTTTAACCTCAATATCATCGAGACAAAAATCATTTCCTTCTGATGTGTTACTATTGTTAACAATCAGATAAGCAACAGAATCTATATTAGCAGGCACTGTAAAATCCAAATCATACATTTCCCAAAAGCCTTTTCCATTTTCCAAAGTCACTTCACGAGAAGCAATAACAATTGAAGTATCCCTTGCATCTGCAACTATCATCTTTATCTTTGCATGTTGTCTATTAACATTGTAGACCTCCAATGTACTCATACCCCACATAGAGACCACAAACTTAGAACCAGCACAAACATCATAAAGTACTTTATTGTAAAAAACGCCTGCTTTTGAAGATCCATCTACCTGCATAAAATATCCTTTATTTGAATCATTAGGACTAGTGTGGTCAGTAACTAAATACCATTCTTGATGGACAACACCAACTTTTCTGATAGCATATTTTCCCGGATTATCAACACCCATATGTCTAGGATCGTCACCAAATTCTATAGTACATTGTTCAACTGGAGTCTTACTTATTAATGGATCAGTGTCAAGATTTCCTCCAAAATCTTCTTTAAAAATATACACACAATCTAGACTTCCATTAGATTGTTGAGCTATAGAAAGAACATAATTGAATGAAAAAATAAAAAAAAACAAAAGAAACCTATTATATATACTGGTTTTAAAATAAATGGTTTTCATATAGAATTTTATTGGCTGCAAAAAACAAGATCCTACATATAAAAAAGTAGAAATTCTAATTTATTCATTTACAACAAAAAATATACCAAATTTACATTATCGAAACTATTTTTTAAAATTTATTTCGCATATCTACATCTATCTATTTGGTTTAAGAACCCTCATTTACATTCCTCAATAAAGGGTCATAGATAGATTTTTAACAACAAACCAAATAAGTCATTGAATTACAATTAATTGATTTTTTAAAAAATTATTCTAATAAAACTGCAAAAATTTTCATTTCACACCAGCGCGCACACTTTAGATGATTTTATTACACCTGTCGGTTACTACACACCCATGGCAGTTTCAGTCTCAAACTGCCATTTTGACATATTTTAGAATCTAGAGAAACAGTATGTAGATAGTTTTTAACCACGAATCATCTCAGGGATAAGGGTTTGTTGTAGTGGACATTGGTTCAGTACATGTGTTTGCGCGGTTTTCTTGGGTCAGTAGAAATTTAGTGGGGAAAAGCATAAATATTGGCGATACGGAATAGGAAGAACTTCTTATCTACGACCCCACGCAGATTAGCCCTGAAAAGTTTGATTTTCGCATTGAAAGACT
>JALNVE010000375.1 GCA_023227695.1 Paludibacteraceae bacterium | reverse complement strand
TGGCAGTGGGGTAGTAATATCATTAATGCCTATGTTAACCATTGAATTTTGGAATAATAAAATACTGTATTTGCTTATTTCTTTGTCTCTTCCAATAATATTTATAGGTCTTTATGGAAAAACAATAAAAGACGATTTTGAATTTTGGTATGTTTCATTATTATTAGCAGTTGCTCTTGGTATTAGCTGGGTATGTCAAGAAACCGGTTCGCGTGCGAATCATGGTAATTTTGGATGGCAGATAATTGCTGCAATGTGGTTTGTTTATTATTACATGCAAAAACATGCCATAATTGCGATTACTTCAAATTCCCTTTCCTTCAAGTATTGTATTCGTAATAAGGTATTTCTAACATTATATAGTATTCATACAATGATGGGTTTCGCTTACTTATGTAAGATTATTATATTTAATGACTTAGGATAATTTTAATTTAAAAACTATGATACCATTTAATAAACCTCATCTCACAGGCAAAGAAGCCCATTATATGTATCAGGCTGTTTTTGCCGGAAAACTGTCTGGTAATGGCGATTTTACTAAAAAATGTCAAGCCTTCTTTGAACAGCGTTATGGCATCAAAAAAGCACTTCTCACTACTTCAGGAACAGATGCTTTGGAAATGTGCGCTATGCTTTGCAACCTAAAACCTGGAGACGAAGTAATAGTTCCGTCTTATACTTTTGTTTCCACAGCTTTGGCATTTCTTCGCGAAGGTGCAAATGTTGTTTTTGCCGACTCGATGGACATGAATCCCAATATGGATGTAGATAAGTTAGAGGCACTTATCACTTCCCATACAAAGGTCATTGTTCCTGTTCATTATGCGGGTGTGGCTTGTGATATGGATAAAATCATGGCTTTGGCAGATAAATACCATCTGTTGGTTGTAGAAGATGCAGCACAGGCTTTGGATGCCTATTATAAGGGTTGTCCTCTTGGTACTATAGGACATCTTGGTGCTATATCATTTCACGAGACAAAGAACGTCACTGCTGGAGGTGAAGGAGGTTTGCTGCTGGTCAATGACGAACGCTTTATTCGTCGGGCAGAGATCATTTGGGAGAAAGGTACCAATCGCGCCGAGTTTTTTCGAGGAGAAGTGAATAAATATGGTTGGGTTGATATGGGGTCGTCATTCCTCCCTGCTGAAATAAATGCCGCTTTCCTTTGGGCTCAGTTGGAAAATCTAGAAGATATACAAGCCAAGCGTACTAAATTGTGGAATACATACTATGAGCGCCTCAAACCGTTGGCAGACAAGGGTTGTTTCCAACTTCCTGATATGCCCGATTATGCAACCAATAATGCCCACATGTTTTATTTGGTTTTTTCTGATTTTGAGAAGCGGACAGCGTTCATACAATACATGAAGGAACATGATATTTTAACTGTGTTTCATTATTTGCCATTGCATAGTAGTGCATACTATGCCGACAAACATGATGGCAGAAAACTACCACAATGTGATAGATATGCAGATTGTTTGGTTCGATTGCCTATGTACTACGACTTATCAATAACCGAAGTTGATATAATTTGTAAAACGATAGAAAAGTATTTAGTCAAAGAGAAGTAGAAACGAAGTTAATCATAAAACAATCATGAATAAAATCTTATCACTCTGCATTGCGTCCTACTACATGCACGACTACTTGAGACATTGCTTGGACAGTTTAATTAACGCAACAGAAGTGTTAGAAAAACTATAAATAATTGTTGTTAATGATGGCAGTAAAGATGATAAATTACAGATTGCGCAAAGTTATCAAAATAGATATCCGGAATCTATCGTGGCGATAGATAAACCCAATGGTCATTATGGTTCTTGTGTTAATGCTGCACTGAAAGTGGCAACAGGTAGATATTTTCGTCTATTGGATGCCGATGATTGGTTTGATACAAATGCTTTAATGCGTTTTTTAGAAATTTCCAGAAAAATTGATGTGGATGTGATTTTTACACCTTTCACTGTCCATTCAGATAAAGGTAATATTCTTCGATGAAGAATAGAATATTGCTTTTTATTGTACGTTGTTATTCAAACGTTAAATTAAGACTTTTATAAAAAATGCTTCTCTCTTTCATCATTCCAACTTATAATGCTTCTGAAACTATTGTAAGATGTTTGAATAGTGTCTATGTATTACCATTAGATCCAAATGAATTAGAGGTGATTGTCATTGATGATTATTCTAACGATAATACTATTGCTCTCGTCGAAAAATATGCGATAGAAAAGAATAATTTGACGTTACTTCGACAATCTGCAAATCATCGTCAAGGGGCAGCTAGAAATAGAGGTGTACAATTATCAAAAGGTAAATACATAGCTTATTTGGATAGTGATGATGAGATAGATTATGGTATTGTTGATGCTATTCGTTTTGCAGAACAGAATAATCTTGATATGGTGACTATGCATGCCGTTCATGTTGATGAACTGGGGCATCAATCCGATCATACAATTTTGGATTATAAGGAAAACGAGATTTTTACAGGAGTGGAATTGCAAACTAAGTAGACCTATGGGTCAATTTGCGTGGTGCAACATGCTCTAATCTGCGATAAATGCTGGTGGTTTGAGAGATTCAAAACATTCAGAGCCAAAATCGAGCAATGTAACTTCTCTATAGGTCAAAT
>JALNVE010000374.1 GCA_023227695.1 Paludibacteraceae bacterium | reverse complement strand
TATTGTTATACAGAAGTATTGGCAAGACACCCTATAGAAGCCAAGGTTAAGGCACTTCGAAAGAAAGACTTTAAAGAATGGGTTCAGTGGCAGAAAGACAATGAAGAAAGCGTTTATCTTCATCTTAAGGCAAAGGTCATCAAATTATGGTAAAGGTTAAAGTTTCAGAATTGAAAGACGGACAAAAAATCAGATATGTCAGCGGGAAGGGAATTCTCAAGGAAGGAAATCAATCCCGAGAATGCGGAGAGATTAGGAGTCCCGTTCATGTCGTCGGGATCATTGATGGAATTGTTTGCGGTGTTAGTAAAACTTGGAAAAATGTTGTAGTCCTGTCGGAATGCCAATCCGTTTATAGAATGTAAGGGGTCAGAATGAAAATAATTTTCCCTTGGTCTAAGATTATCGTTTGCAATAGTACTGCCATGATTTTCTTGGCGAGTTTACCGACCGCGCTAGAACCACAGCACTATAACGGATATTTTTTTAGAAAAATCGAACCTGTTTCTTTTCTTTTTTTTGACATCCCATTCCTTTGGAAAAACACCGGATATATTTGGATGCCTAAAAATGAATCGGAATTCGAAATCTGCTTTTTGAAAGACTATCCTGATTTAAGGAGAAGGATACTCCCATGTATAAAATGCCTGTGGTATACCCCTTGTCTGTTTTACAAAGGAAAAGGTTATTGTTACTTTGATGGGGATGAAGTCCCTGTCGGAGAAAATGAAACCTGTATGAAATGGAGTTGTCAATGAAAAAAATTTATGATATTCTTGTTTATGGCGATTTTAACTTTCGGGGTCTTTGCTTCTGAAACTAACATCATTGTACAAGTGATTCTTGTAAGAATGAAATGTTCTTGCGGTGGGGAAGGCAATATGGAAATTTATTCTACTTCGATGCTTCCGAGAGGACGCGCTTTGTTCGCTGATTTGGACAACAATTATTTCGTCGTCACAGATAAGACTTCTGATACAAAGACAACCAACAAAGGAGAATAAGATGGAAGTATATCAGCAACGTGTAATCGAAGAAAAAAAGGAATTGGATGCCAAGATAGAAAAGCTTTCGACTTTTGTTGATTCAAAGGCTTTCCCGGAAACCGTTGAAGCCAGTGAAAGAAGCCGCCTTCTTCATCAATTGACAGTCATGCGTGAATATTCAAGCATCTTGTCCGATAGAATTGCTAATTTCAAGTAAAGGGAAAAACGAAAGCAACAACATACATGTGTAACGGGGTAGTGGATTCCGTTTTTAATTTCTCCACATTCTATATTTCAAACACGATGATCGGTTTTTTCACTTTCTATGGGGAAGCATCGGTTTGTTTGAAAAGAAACAGATTGTCATGAAATCTTTTGGAAGATTAGATATGTCTATGTTGCGCTTTCTCCCTCTTGACAAATCCCGTTGAATCTGTTAATCTTCTTCTATCTTGAAACCAAGAAAGGAAGAGATTATGGAAACAAATACAGATCAGACCAAGAAGGAAATTCAGCAGATCCCCGATCATCTTTCATTGGAAGATGCTTGTCGAGACCTTGTGCGTTATGCCGAACTAGTCCAGTCTACATGTACGGAAAAGGAAATTCTCAAAGACCCGTATTTCGCACTTCAGGTTTTATATATCCGACGGAAAGGTTTGGAAGCCCTCTTGGACCTTATTCAGCAGTACGCGGAACAGCCAATCAAGGTTTAATCTTCAACAAGTTAAGGAATAAAACAATGACAGAACACATCCTCAGTTCCATCATTTGCCGCGAATTTGAAACGGTTGTCGGGAAGTTTCATTTCAGGGAAAACTGCCCTGCACGTCTTTACCTTGCCGAACACAATCAAAAAGACGCTTGGACTAAGTAAAAACGGCCAAGGATGTAAAATGAACACGAATATCATTTTAATTATTTTGTTTTTT
The DNA here is from genome assembly GCA_023227695.1 of Paludibacteraceae bacterium. Lineage (GTDB taxonomy): Bacteria > Bacteroidota > Bacteroidia > Bacteroidales > Paludibacteraceae > RGIG10190. The sequence continues at coordinate 765 of JALNVE010000374.1, read as the reverse complement.
ATGTCGGTTGTATTCACAAGTGCAGATACAATCCCTAGTCTTGGTATTTTCAATCCGCCGAATGGAAAGGAAAAGCAAAAGATTCTAAACGTAATGAACGTCAGAACCACTAGGAGAACAGAAAAGACAGGAGTAAGCGGAGACGATAGAACGATTACTGATTATTATACAGTAATATTTCCCAAGCCGTGTAAGAAATGCGTAGTCTTTCATATCGTAAAGGGATTGGGAAACTATACAACAAAAGTGAACGGAAGTTCAACTTCAAGACCTTCCTTTACATCAAAATCTTCGATTCAGACTCTCGTAAAAAAGGATTCTTCGATTTATTGTTATTCCTCTGATGAAGGGGAAGGAGTAGATAAGATTGAACTTAAACCCCTGAAGGAAGAACAGAATTATGAATATTCAAGCCTGTCTACCGGCAAAGGTATTGGAAGGCCCGTTAGGGGAGGGCATACGCATAAAGGGTTTATTGTTCTTGTTACATGGGAAAACGAAATCAAACAAGCATTTTCAGACATTCCAGAATCGAGGAACAAAGCCCGTCTTAACGGAACAGGAGATTTAGAAGATTATCTTTCTAAATTGTCAGGAATAAAAGAATAATTTTCCGCGAACCCCATGTATTCAGATTCGATTTCATGGGTTTTTTGTCGTAATTGCCCTGTATTTAGACAGTTATGACAGAAATAAGGATCTAACGGTTCTCGCAAGTCATAAGTGTTTTGTTTTGAATGATTTATAAAAGTTGTATACCGTGTC
>JALNVE010000373.1 GCA_023227695.1 Paludibacteraceae bacterium | reverse complement strand
TTCAAAACATCTTAAACTCGAGACCGAGGAAAAGATTAGGGTATATGACTCCTTTACAAAAATTTAAACAATTGACAAACTTGGATTTAAATGAGGTTGCATTGTCCGCTTGAATCCAGCTATAAATAATATTTCATGAAATGAAAATTGATTTAATAACAAATGTTGCTAGGGATAATTGTTAAAATAAGGATAGGTGAGTTTTGATAAAAAAAGAGACGCTACAAAGTAACGTCTCTTCTGTTTTTATTTCTGTCTTATAAAGATATTTATCGGTGTGCCGCTGAAGTCCCATTGTTCGCGAAGCTTGTTTTCCAAGAAACGCTTGTATGGTTCTTTCACATATTGCGGCAAGTTGGCGTAAAATATGAAAGACGGAATGGCTGTCTCCGGAATCTGCATAACAAATTTTATCTTGATATACTTGCCCTTCATTGCTGGTGGCGGATAATTCTCGATGATAGGGAGGAAGAATTCGTTCAACTTGCTGGTCTGAATTCTCTTCTTTCTGTTGTTGTAAACCTCCATGGCCGACTCGATCACCTTGAAAATTCGCTGCTTTGTGGTAGCTGAGGTGAAGATGATTGGAAAATCGGTGAACGGAGCCATACGCGAATGAATGGCTTGCTCCATGGTCAATGTCGATTTAGAATCCTTCTCAGTGATTAAATCCCATTTGTTGACGCAGACAACAAGACCCTTGTTGTTCTTCTGTATTAATTGGAAGATATTCATGTCCTGAGCCTCGATGCCTCTGGTTGCGTCGATCATAAGGATGCAGACGTCAGAGTCTTCAATGGAGCGGATGGAACGGATCACGGAGAAATACTCCAAGTCTTCCGTCACTTTTCCCTTCTTTCTGATACCGGCTGTATCTACAAGGTAGAAGTCGTATCCGAATTTGCTGTAACGTGTGTGTATGCTGTCGCGGGTTGTGCCTGCGATGTCTGTAACGATGTGTCTGTCTTCGCCAATGAACGCGTTAACGATAGATGACTTGCCTGCGTTTGGTCTACCTACAACGGCAAGTCTTGGTAAATCCTCTTCTACCTCTTCCTCTTTCTTCTTTGGCAATTTCTCCAAAACAAGGTCGAGTAGGTCTCCTGTTCCTGAACCGTTAACTGCTGAAACGCAGAATGGGTCGCCCAATCCTAATTTATAGAACTCGGCAGATCCGTACTGTTGTTCGTAGTTGTCTACTTTGTTGCTGATCAGAATAACAGGCTTTGTGTTCTTCCTCAATAGTTTGGCTACATGTTCGTCAAGGTCTGTCACACCGTTCTGAACATCCACAACGAACATGATCACGTCGCACTCGTCGACAGCAATCTGTACCTGTTTGCGGATCTCCTCTTCGAAGATATCGTCAGAGTTGACTACCCAACCACCTGTGTCGACTATGGAAAATTCCACGCCATTCCAATCAACTTTACCGTATTGGCGGTCGCGGGTTGTACCGGCCTCGTCGTTTACAATGGCACTTCTGGTCTGTGTAAGCCTGTTGAACAGGGTGGATTTACCCACATTCGGTCTGCCTACTATAGCTACTAAATTACTCATTTTTTTTGCTCTTGCTTTTTCTGTTAATCAAGCTTGTAGCCAAAGGCTTTTAGCTTGTTGTCTTTGTTTCTCCAGTCTCTTTCTACCTTGACATACAACTCCAAGAATACTTTCTTTTCGAAGAATGCCTCGATGTCTTTTCTAGCATCTGTTCCAATCTTTTTAAGCATTCGTCCTTGCTGGCCAATGATGATGCCCTTCTGAGAATCTCTTTCCACATAGATGACGGCATTGATGCGGATAAGTTTTCCCTCCTCTTTGAATTGTTCAATGACAACCTCTACAGAGTAAGGAATTTCCTTGTCGTAATTGGTCAGAATCTTTTCTCTGATTATCTCTGTGACAAAGAATCGGGCTGGTTTGTCGGTCAACGCATCCTTTTCGAAGAAAGGAGGTGAGTCTGGCAACTGCTCTTTTATTCTTTTTAAGAGGTAATCCAAATTAAAATTATTAAGGGCAGAGACTGGAATGATTTCTGCTTTTGGCAGCAGTTTGCCCCATTTTTCGACTAGAGTAGCTAATTTCTCTTGGTCGCTCAGGTCTATTTTATTGATAACCAAAATGACGGGAGCATGGTTCTTCTGTACTTTCTCGATGAATTCATGGTTTTTGTCGCCATTTTCAACCACATCGGTCACGTAAAGAATGATGTCTGCGTCTGTCAACGCACTGTTGGAGAAGTTGAGCATTGATTCCTGAAGTTTATAGTTCGGTTTCAATACTCCCGGGGTGTCTGAATACACGATTTGGAAATCCTCTCCGTTAACGATTCCCATTATACGGTGTCGGGTTGTCTGTGCCTTAGAGGTGATGATGGAAATTTTCTCGCCAACAAGGGTGTTCATCAATGTGGATTTACCCACATTTGGATTTCCTACGATATTTACAAATCCGGATTTGTGCATATATTTTGAGTTATCTTTTTTGTTCAAACAAACAGGGACAAGAAAAAGAGATCGTCTTGTCTCTATTGTATGTTTGTTTATCCTTTGTCTTAGAATATTTTGTTTAAAAAGGAATGCACTAAAATCAATGTGCGGAATTCTATTTTAGAGTATATTCTTAATTTCTGCAAAGTTAACGTTTTAATTGGGATTAGAGAAATAAAAATGAGAGTTTCGTTTAGGTAAAC
>JALNVE010000372.1 GCA_023227695.1 Paludibacteraceae bacterium | reverse complement strand
TCCACAGGGCAACTGGAAAGAGGGAGATTTTCTCTTCTCTTTCTGCTCTGAAAAATATTTTTTCTACCTGACCCATTTTTTTCCTCCTCAAGTTGCATTATCAATTTGAATCCCCGATATTTGTTGAGCAGTTAACTTAATTAACGAAAAACCTAAAAGTTAAAAGCGCTGATACGATTAATAAAGGGTAATAAAAAAATGAAAAAATGAAACAAACCATTAACAAATTGATGCTCCTGTGCATAAGCTTTTCATTTGCACTCAGCTCACAAGCCCAAACAAAATGGACTTCAGGAAGCGGAACAGAATCCGACCCCTACCAAATCAGCACCATCGAAAATCTCAAGTATTTAGCCCAAGAGGTGAATGCCGGAACAGATTTCGACAGTGTTTATTTTAAACAAACAGCAGATCTTGTCGACAACGAGAATGTATTTAAAGAAGACGGCTCTCTAAACACTACTTGTAAAGAATGGATTCCGATCGGAAACGAAACAACTCCATTCAATGCAATATATGACGGTGACGGATTCTCCATTTCTGGTCTGTACATCAACAACGACAAGAATTATCAAGGTTTATTCGGTTACGCAGATACAAAAGCAAGTCTGACAAGAATCTTTGTTAGCGACTCATACATCAAAGGAGATTCTATTGTTGGAGGAATCTGTGCTTTGTGTTTTGGAACAATCAGCAACTGCATGACCAGCGGGGAGATATCTGGTAATGATTTAGTTGGTGGAATCTGTGGAAAAAGCCACAACATAATCCAAAACTGTTTAAATGCAAGTTTTGTTTCTGGTAAAGGAATCTGCGGAGGTATTTGTGGAAGGAAAGAGACAGAAGGTAATATATACAGTTGCATCAATTGTGGTTGTTTGTCTGCCAACAATGGTGGAATTTGTTGTTTCGCTAAGACAGAACATGGAAATATATATAATTGTTTCTGTGACAGACAATTATTTGGAAATAAATTTTCCGTACAAGAATCTTGGTTCAATTCAATATATGACTACGACTCATCTGTTGGTTGCTTGCTAACAAAAGAGCTTACAGGTTTATGTCAAGAAAATCTTATAGACTTTAATACGAACGATTGGGTATTTACAGAAGGCTTATACCCTATTCCATCTGGTATAAGAAAAAACGATGCCGTTAATGTGGCCATCACTCCATTCTTTTTAAAAACAGACAATGCCAATTATGAAACTTCAGGAAATCTAACCTCTAACTTTAAGGTCAGTACTTTAAACGAAGCAAAATGGTCAAGCTGCGGTAAAATTTCTCTTGAAGGTGAAGATGCTATCATCAAAGCAACAAAGAATAACTACGATACACTTATTGTTAGAATAGGCAATTCAGAGAAACGATTATTATTCTACATTAATTTAACTCAAGAAAAATCAGAAATAGAAATAAATACGATAGAAGAATTAGAAGAATTACGTGATAGTATAAATTCAGGTAAACATTTCTCTTTCAAAGGATTTACAATTCCTCCATTCGGTGAAAATGTATATTTCAAACAAACTGCTGATTTCACTTTCAACGAGAATATCTATAATGAGGACGGATCTATAAACGCCAGCAGTAAAGAATGGACTCCTATCGGATCTACTTATTTCTCAGGAATTTACGATGGTGACAACCATACAATTTCAGGTTTGTATATAAACGGCAACACTATTAATGACATATATGATAGTAATGCTAGCTGTAGGTTGGGATTGTTCGGGAAAATCGGAAAAGCTGGAGAAATTAAAAATCTTACGATAAAAGATTCTTATTTCAAAGGTACATATTCGATCGGAAGTTTCTGTGGAATCAACTATGGTAAAATAACCAACTGTATTAATTATAGTCCTATCATTGGAAATAAATGTATCGGAGGTATTGCTGGATTAAACGAAGTCTATGGCCATATCTATAGATGCATCAACACAGGAAAGATAGAAGGCCGTGATAGAATAGGCGGTATAACAGGATCAAACTATGGCTATATTGCTAACTGCCTCAATAACGGAAACATAAAAGGATCTACTTATATAGGTGGTATAAACGGTGAAGGAGCAGATACTCAAAATAGCTTTAACAGTGGTATTATATCAGCAGAAGAATATGCAGGAGGTATAGGTATTTGCACTACGCCGGATGGCATTTGTAGTGAAGGTGAGAATATGGAAAGTTGCATAAACGTTGGAAACATCAATCCTTCAGCAATAGTCGTCGATGTTCTGATGATAGATAATCACTTCATAAAGAACTTATTCTATGACATCCAGATGTATTATAATAGCCAGCTCCCTTCTTACTACTGCGAACCTACTGATTCTTTAACTGGCCAACTATATCCAAACATGTTCATGAAAGAATCAGGTTTCAAAACTGAGAATTGGATTTTCAAAGATGGTTTTTATCCTGTTCCTGCAGGATTAGACACGACCAATGATATTGTAAGAGTTGCATCCACTCCTATCTTCTTAAATGACAAAGAGAATGTGAATGAAGTTAAAAGCGACTTCAAATACACTTTATACGAAGGTGCAGAATGGAGTTCTTCAAACGACAGCATCAAATTTCAAAATGGTGAGGCATCTATTTATCAAGTCCTAAATAAGCGTTACAGGTTTTATTGGACAAACATACTATGATTTATCCATTCCAGCAAGCTAGCTTGCTGGAATGGATATTTTTTT
>JALNVE010000371.1 GCA_023227695.1 Paludibacteraceae bacterium | reverse complement strand
TCTCCACAGGGCAACTGGAAAGAGGGAGATTTTCTCTTCTCTTTCTGCTCTGAAAAATATTTTTTCTACCTGACCCATTTTTTTCCTCCTCAAGTTGCATTATCAATTTGAATCCCCGTAATTCAATTTAGACATAATTATAAATTTGGAACAAAAATGATAATTTTTCGATGGAAAGGGCAAATTTTGTCTATTTGCTCATTTTTTTAGTTATAAAATTTTTATCCATTTTTTGGATTTAAAATACTATAATACAGCTATTTAAAATAAAAAATCAAAGAAATTAACCCGTTTTAAAGCGCGTCAGTTTTAAACGGATGGATAACTATTAAACTCAAGTTTCAAATAATCGAAGGAGAATTAGTTGAGTTGTAAGTTTATTTTTACGGACAACTTTTAAAAAATTGAAGAGACAAAAAATTCCCAAAATGAAAAATTATATTCAATTGCAAAATGATTCTAGATATAAATAATTTTATAGAAGAGATTAAAAAAAAATGACAGAAATTTGAAATGAGGAAGATTCATCATAATTTCATACCTTTGTAGGTAAATCTCTTCATTTCTCAAAAAAATATGAAAGAAGCGACAAATTCACATTTGAGGGAGATCGTTTTGTCACTTCCGGAAAGTCCGGGAGTCTATCAATATTTGAACGACAAAAACGAAATCATCTATGTAGGAAAAGCTGTCAATCTAAAAAGACGTGTCTCTTCTTATTTCAACAAGTTCCAAGAATCTGTTAAGGTTCGTGTTCTTGTGAAGCAGATTGTGGACATCAGATACATTGTAGTGCCTACCGAACAGGATGCCCTACTTCTAGAGAACAGTCTGATCAAGAAACACCAGCCCAGATATAACATCCTACTGAAAGATGACAAAACTTATCCGTGGATTTGTGTAAAGAACGAACTCTTTCCTCGCGTCTTCAAAACGAGAAATGTGGTGAAAGACGGTTCCTACTATTTTGGTCCGTACACCTATATTCCAGCGATGAAAACGGTGCTGGAGCTTGTTCATAATCTTTACCAGATCCGTACCTGCAAATTGAATCTCACCCCCGAGGGTATCAAGCAGGGACGCTTCAAAGTTTGTCTGCAATACCACATCAAAAAATGCAAAGGCTGTTGTGAGAATTTGCAGAATGAAGAGGAATACAACCAAAACATCGAGGAAATTAAATATATTCTAAAGGGAGAAATTGACAAGATTGAGAATTATCTGAAAGAAGAAATGATTAAGGCGGCCAACGAACTTAGGTTTGAGGAGGCCCAGATGATGAAAGAAAAACTCGAATCCATCGGAAATTATCGTTCAAAGTCGACCATTGTGAACCCTATGCTCACCAACATAGATACCTTCGCAATCGAGATAGACGGAGACGAAGCTTTCGTCAATTTCTTGAAAGTAACCAATGGAACCATTTCACAAGCCTACACATTCGAATACAAAATACGGGCAGACGAAGAGAAAGAGGAGATTTTGGCGAGCGCCATCATAGAGATGCGAGAACGTTTTAAGAGCCATTCACGCGAAATTATCGTTCCGTTTGAGATCGGTTTCCAAATTGAGAATGCCACAATCAACGTTCCACAACGTGGCGACAAGAAAAAACTTCTCGACCTCTCCATCCAAAACGTGAAACAATACAAGTTTGACCGTTTAAAACAGATGGAGAAATTCAATCCTGAGCAACGTGCAACGAAACTTTTGAAAGCCGTTCAGGATATTTTGAAGTTGAAAGAATTGCCAATTCACATTGAATGTTTCGATAATTCTAACATACAAGGATCAGATGCTGTTGCCGCCTGCGTAGTCTATAAAATGGCCAAGCCATCGAAAAAAGAGTACCGAAAGTACATTATCAAGACAGTAGAAGGTCCGGATGATTATGCCTCCATGCACGAGGTTGTGGAGCGTCGTTACAAACGACTTTTGAACGAAGGCGAATCTCTTCCTGACCTTATCATTGCCGATGGTGGTGTTGGACAGATGGAAATCATTCGTCAGGTAATTGAAGACGAACTTCACCTCAATATTCCTATTGCAGGTTTGGCCAAAAACGAAAAACACCGCACGCAAGAGTTGCTTTTCGGTTTTCCACCATTGGTTGTGGGACTAGATCCAACAGACCAAACTTTTCGTTTTTTTGCATCAATTCAGGATGAAGTTCACCGCTTTGCTATCCAATTTCATCGAGATAAACGAAGCAAAGGTCAAATAAAATCCGAACTGGATATTCCAGGCATCGGAACAAAGACAAAGGAACAATTGATCAAAAAATTCAAAAGTGTGAAACGAATCAAAGAACTTTCGTTGGAAGAAATTGCCAACGAAATTGGTCCGGCAAAAGCTAAGATTGTTCAAGATCATTTTGCAGGAAAGGGCGAGAATAAAGGATAAAATCACTCTCTTCCCTAGGTTACGCTACACTCACCTAGGGTTACCAAAAGGTGAAAACTCCGTGTTCTGGTAACCGTACGAGATATAATTAGTTTTGAATTGAAACATGAATTAGATTTTGAATTAGATTTTGAATTAGATTTAAAATAAAAAACATCCAATTCATCCATGAATTTTGATAAAAAAGAAAGATTATTTTGAATAAATAGATACAAAAAATTGAACGTTCCACGTGGAACAAACATAAAAATAATATGAGAGTTTTGATTCAAAGAGTGACCCATGCATCGGTTACAATAGATGGAAAGG
>JALNVE010000370.1 GCA_023227695.1 Paludibacteraceae bacterium | reverse complement strand
CAATTTGACCTATAGAGAAGTTACATTGCTCGATTTTGGCTCTGAATGTTTTGAATCTCTCAAACCACCAGCATTTATCGCAGATTAGAGCATGTTGCACCACGCAAATTGACCCATAGGTCCGTTTTTCTGACCAAAAAATAACCCTAGGTAATCTAAAGTTCACCTAGGGTATTCATATAATAAGTCTAATATGAGTTACTGTTTATCTTGTTTAGAAGCTCTTGTTTTTATTCTTCATTTAGACCTGGATCTTCCAATGCTCTTTGCTTTTCCAATGCTTCTCCCTCTTCTGGAGAAAGGATCGTTACTTTCCCGTTAGGGTCTACGTTCATGATTTTTGCAAAGGTGTCCCATAAGATATCATTAGGAAGAGGTGCCTCAATCTCAATCAGCTTCTTTGAAACTGGGTGGATAAATTCCAGGTATCTGGCATGTAAGCTTATTCCTCCATCCGGATTGGTACGTTGTGAACCATATTTGATGTCTCCCTTGATAGGACATCCTATTTTTGAAAGCTGACAACGTATCTGATGGTGACGGCCTGTTTTAAGGTCTATCTCCAATAGATGGTATTTGTTGGAATCTGCAATATGTTTCAATGAAAGTATGGATTTTTTAGAATTCTCCACACGTTCTTCATAGGCGAAAGTGCGGTTCATTTTTTCATTTCTGACAAGATAGTGCACCAACGTCATCTCTGGTTTTGGTGGAAGATTCTTAACAATGGCCCAATACTTCTTCTTTAGATTGGTATGGGTTCTGAACATGTCATTGAGTCGAACCAAAGCTTTTGATGTTTTGGCAAAGAGCACAGCACCGCTCACGGGCCTATCTATTCTGTGTGCGATGCCTACATAGACATTGCCTGGCTTGTTGTATTTTTCTTTGAGGTATTCACGAACCATATCGCACAAAGGTTTGTCGCCAGTCTTGTCTGGCTGTACAACCTCTGAGCTTGATTTGTTAACAACGATAACATGATTGTCTTCGTAAAGTACTTCCATTTTTTCTTTTTTCCCTTATAGTTTAATTTGTGTATTGGTCTCAATCAATCAGCTAGCGATTCTTGTCTTAGTATCTCATAAATGATGATGCCTGCTGAAACAGATATGTTGAGATTTGAGATGCTTCCTAAAACTGGAATTTGTACATGTTTGTCGCAAAGTCTGTTTATCTCTGGCGATACGCCATATTCCTCGTCGCCTATGACAAGAGCCAACGGCTTTTCGAATTTCTCCTCGTTGTACAGCGTTCCGTTTTTAGAGTTGGCTTCGACAATCTGAAGTCCGCTGCTCTTAAGATATTTGACAACCTCTACCAAATTATTTTCCTTGCATACAGGAATGGTGTGAAGTGCACCGGCTGATGTGTTGATCGCGTCAGCGTTGACGGGTGCTCCCCCTTTAGACGAAATGATGATTGCATCTACGCCTGCACATTCGCATGTGCGTGCAATGGCACCGAAATTACGCACGTCTGTGATTCCGTCCAAAACGACAATAAACGGACTCTTTCCTTCCTCATAAAGGGTAGGGATGATGTTGTCGATGTGCTGATAGGTGGTCTGACAGATGAAAGCGATGGCTCCTTGATGGTTCTTCCTCGTATATCTGTTGAGGCGTTCTATCGGAACTCTTTGTACTTGAATGTAGTCATGGCCACGTAAGGCAATGAAAAGTTCGTGAGACAAGTCGCTTTGCATATCTTTCTTGATGATAATCTTGTCTATCTCTTTTCCTGCCTGAATGGCTTCGATGATGGCTCTCATGCCAAATATCATTTCGTTTTCTTTCATATTATTATGTCTATTGTTTCCTGACGATTATAATTCACTTTCTGCCTTTATCTTTTCCAGCTCTTCAGATTGGAGTTCCCACTCGTACATCTTTTGTTCCAATTCGTGTTGTTTCTTTTTGTATTCGTCAAAAAGATGGTTGTTCGTGGCGTTTTCTGGGTTCTCCAACTCTTTTTCTATCTCTTTGATACGTTTCTCAATCGTATTGATGTTTTTTTCTGCCTCTTCAACATTCTTTTCGGCTTTCTTTATCTTTTTAGAAAGTTCTTTTCTAGCCTCGTAAGAGAGTTTGTTCTCCGATACGGGTTTGTCAGCTTTCTTTTCTGATTCTTTTTCTGCTTTTGTATCCAGTTCGTGAAGTGATTCCAACTTCTTGCTTTCAAGGAAATTGTAGATGCCACCGAGGTGTTCTTTGATCTTGTGCTTGTTGAACTCGAATGTCTTCTCTACCAATCCATCGAGGAATTCCCTGTCGTGCGAAACGACGACGACAGTGCCGTCGAATACTTTGATGGCATCTTTCAAAATGTCTTTTGAACGCATGTCGAGGTGGTTGGTAGGCTCATCGAGCACAAGAAAGTTGACAGGTTCGAGCAACAAACGGATCATTGCCAAACGTGTACGTTCACCTCCTGAAAGTACCTTCACCTTTTTATCAGAAGCCTCGCCGCCAAACATGAAGGCGCCGAGTATATCTTTTATTCTTGTACGTATGTCGCCGGTAGCCACATTGTCTATTGTCTCGAATACGGTCAGATTCTCATCCAATAGCGAAGCTTGGTTCTGTGCGAAGTATCCGATTTTCACGAGATGTCCCAACTGGAGCTTGCCTTGGTATTCAATCTCGTTCATGATACATTTTACGAAAGTAGATTTACCTTCACCGTTCTTTCCTACGAAAGCAACTTTCTCTCCACGGTTGATGGTGAT
>JALNVE010000369.1 GCA_023227695.1 Paludibacteraceae bacterium | reverse complement strand
GCGATACAAATATGAGCAAATTGTTGAAAATATTCAATCGTATTTTCATTTAAGTCACCACGCAATTTGACCCATTGACACTTAGTATAGTGAAAATACCACGCAATTTGACCTATACGCCGGATTTGAATTGGTTTCAATCCCAGTATTCATAGGGCTTTGAGTCATATTACAGCCTGCATTTTGACCTATACGCCAAAAAAAATCTCCATGCATTTCTGCACGGAGATTTTCTATATTTAAAACCAGAAAGCACTAGTTTCCTTCGTACTTTATAGTCAATCTACAAGTAGCTGCAATTCCCTTGTAATATTCATTTGGCATAGCATCTATTTTAAAGATACCATATTTACCTGTAGAGAGTTGGAATCCGTACAAAGTACCAGAAGACCAACCAAATTCATCTGAATAGATGCAGTCTGTAGAATTATCCGCATTATAAATTTTCTTGCCTTTTGCCAATATAGCATTCAAACCAACTACCGTCTTTAAAGTATCAAACTTAGAAAATGTAAAATTTTCCGGTAATCTATAAAAAACAGTTTTGTTTTTACACTGATAACTAACATCAACATCACTCTTATTCATCTCATTCTGCAAAGCAGAAGATGTTGGTCCTGCAAATAAATAAAGAGATTTAATTTCACTTCCCGTATAATAAGCAAAAGCCAAATCAAAGTCTGCAGTAGGATCTGTATTAATTGCTTGAGTTTTTACGTTAAGAAAGCATCCTGGTTTATTCGTAGTATATTGATTACCCAAGATAATTTCATTTTCTACAACCTTCTTTGGTGCAACTGGTATTATCACCTCATTCTTATCGTCATCGTCATTGTCATCATCACTACAAGAGATAAATGCCAGTGAACACATAGATAAAAACAACAACAATTTAAAAATCTTTTTCATAACCATATTTTTTATTTATTAATTATCCAAATTTATATTAAATGCAAATTTAAGAACTGAATCACTACTAAAATCTCTTAATAACACTACGATATTTCCATCTGCATCCAATAAATCAGCATATTTTTTTTCATAATCTTTGAGTTCAAAATATAAAACAGCTCTTCCATTTTCACTATTTGTATACATATTAATATTATTGTTCCATTGATGATATTCTCCCAAACCATCATCACCACTATGATTGTCCCAATCCCACAAATCAATTTCTAGTTTTATATAGGCTTGATCCAACCTTTTATAATCTATTTTAAATGGAGAATCCGTAGTTGGTTGCATAGTGTACTTTTGTCCAACCCCAATTTCTATTCTATTATCACTTGATTTGTTAAATAAATAATAAGGAGAACTTTCAGAACCAGATTTATATCCTAATGAAGCTTTTATTGATCCATAATAAAGTGGATTTCCATCACCGTTTACAGCCCAAATATATTTTGGTACAATAGACGCATTTGTAGAATGACATACACGTGACACAAATTCAGTTCCACTATTTACACTAAATACAGTATTGTCAGAAAGTTTTGTTAATTTATAAGCAATCATCTCAGCTGGTGAACTTTTAGAAAAGTTTCCTCCATTTGCTATATATTCATTAATATTTTTAATTAAATCTTCCAATCCTGCACCACCTTGTACGGTCTTAGCCGCATCTTCTGCAGAACCTCCTATGTATGTTCCTTGATAAGTTATACTCTTTGAAACACTAGACTTTGTAAATTCGGTACTTACAGATATATTCGAGGACAAGCAATTAACAGTTGCATCAAGAACATTTTTTACAACATCAGCCTCCTGTGTACTCTCTATACAAATATAAGCAACACGACCATAAGAAACAGAAGAAACATAAACTGGAGTTGTATTACTTCCTATAGCAGCCTTAAATTCTTGTGCAGTTACAGTTGGAGCAAAAAAATCTGACGCTTTTTGCGCATCAACATCTATAGTATAATAAACTTGATTATATTTCAATAAAAAACGGCTTTTAATCGTACTATTCGCCCAATTAAACTTTTCAGAAACTTTATTAGACCCCATTTTAAATGAGGCTCCAATAGCTAATGACAAATCTTCTTGGCTTCTTACTTGTTCTACTTTAAATGTCATCTTAGCAGGTGTCGTTCCATTTATATTAGAATCATATAGCATTTTCTTTATGGCTGAACGCACTTCCGAAACTACTGGATTGTTTACTGTTGTCTTACAATCCGTATCAATATTCATAAAATTTGTTGAAATGGTAAGAGGTGCTCTATTTAAAACAATCTGTTTATAAGATCCATCGGATATAGAATTACCATCTAATATTGCACCAGGATAAATAACTCCTGTTTGAGGATCCAATATCATATTTTCGTCAAAAGTAGCACTCGCTTTATATTTTCTACATTCACAATAAAGATTCTGATCTTCATCTATTTCCTCTAACACATCTCCTATCTGTTCAGGTTCTTGTAAAGAACCTTTTCCTACTGGATCTTGAAGAGGATCTTGAAGAGACTTAACGTAAGAATCTAAATTTTCGGATGCTAATGATATTGGTTGTTCCTCACTTTCTTTTGAATCGTCATCATCGCACGACAATAGAAAAAGTCCAGGACAAACAACAAAAACTAACGCAATTAATAAATGTCTTTTGTTTTTCATAAAATTTGTTATTTTAAATTAGCTGGATTCAAGCGGACAATGCAACCTCATTTAAATCCAAGTTTGTCAATTGTTTAAATTTTTGTAAAGGAGTCATATACCCTAATCTTTTCCTCGGTCTCGAGTTTAAGATGTTTT
>JALNVE010000368.1 GCA_023227695.1 Paludibacteraceae bacterium | reverse complement strand
TTTTGGTTATTGCAGATTTGCAAGTTGGACATTTTTTTTATTCATAATACTCTTTTGAACAACTCCTAAAGCTAGAATTTATGGGACTTAAGAACAAGTCTCAGCCTGCATTTTGACCTATAGGTCTAAATGCATGCCCGTTAATTGAGAATAATTCAGTAGTTTCACATTTTTTATGCATATTGTTATTTGAATAGGATTTCATAAACCTCCTATTTATGAAGATATTGAATTATATTTGTCTATATTAAAGATAATTGTGGAATGATAAAATCGAACGGAATGAAGAAATTATGGAATTTAGGAATCCTCTTTGTCGGATTTTTGACTGCCTGTCAATCAGGAAGAAAAGAGATAGAACCGATCATTAAGTCAGATGCTCAGATGGAGCAGAAAATCGATTCGATTCTAAATAAAATGACTTTGGAAGATAAAGTGGGACAGATGACCCAACTGTCTGTCGATGTCTTTGGTGGCTCAGATGCCAACGGAAAATTCCAATTAGACCCAAATAAGGTAGATTCTATCTTCAGAATCTATAAGGTTGGTTCAGTTCTGAATACGGCCTTGAATACGCCGATGGAGCCTTCTCGTTGGACTGAAATCATTACTGAGTTACAGAAGAAATCAATCGAGATAAACGGAATTCCTATTATATATGGTGTGGATGAGGTTCACGGAGCAACCTATACTGCAGGAGCTACGATGTTCCCTCAGCAGATTGCCATGGGAGCAACTTTTAACCCAGAGATGGTTCGTCAGATGGCTGAGGTGTCAGCCTATGAGGTGAAGGCAGGTAGTATTCCTTGGAACTTCTCACCGATCCTGGATTTGGGTCGTGATGCCCGTTGGCCACGTATGTGGGAGACCTTCGGCGAAGATCCTTATCTCGTTTCTGTTATGGGTAAAAATTGCATCCTTGGTTATCAGGGAACAGATCCTAATCACATCGGAAAGAATCATGTCGCAGCTTGTTTAAAGCATTTTATGGCATACGGATCTTCTCAATCAGGAAAGGATAGAACTCCATCGTATGTTGGCGACAATGAAATGAGAGAACGCTATTTTGCCCCATTTCTTGCCTCTTTGAAGGCGGGTGCCTTATCTGTCATGGTCAACTCTGGAATCAATAACGGAATGCCTTTCCATGCCAATAAAAAATTCTTAACGCAGTGGCTCAAGGAGGACTTGAATTGGGATGGTGTGGTTGTTACTGATTGGGCTGATATCATAAATATATACAACCGTGACAAGGTGGCAGAAAACCATAAGGAGGCTATTTGTTTGGCTATTAATGCAGGCATTGACATGTCTATGGTTCCGTACGATTTCAGCTTCGGTCCCAATCTAATTGAATTGGTAAAAGAGGGTCGCGTGTTGATGATTAGAATTGACG
Source organism: Paludibacteraceae bacterium (assembly GCA_023227695.1). Taxonomy (GTDB): domain Bacteria; phylum Bacteroidota; class Bacteroidia; order Bacteroidales; family Paludibacteraceae; genus RGIG10190. Next base: position 1,380 of record JALNVE010000368.1, on the reverse strand, counting down.
ATGCCGTTAGACGAATCTTACGTATGAAATATCGTTTGGGCTTATTTGACCAGCCATTTGTAAATACGGCTGATTATCCCAAATTTGCATCGAAAGAACATTCTGAATTGGCTAAGAACGTAGCGGCAGAGGCTATCACACTTTTAAAGAATGAGTCAAACATTTTACCATTGAAGCAAGGTGCTAGGATTTTGCTTGCTGGTCCGAATGCAAACAGTATGCGTACGCTTAACGGTGCTTGGACCTACTCTTGGCAAGGAGATAAGACAGAACGATTCGCAGAGCAGTATAACACCATTTTGGAGGCTATGCAAAACCAATTTGGTGCAGCCAATGTGATGTATGAACCAGGTGTGATTTATAACATGCAAGGCAAATATTTCGAAGAGAATGCGCCTCAGATTGAGAAGGCTGTAGCAAAAGCCCGTTCAGTTGATTATATCGTTCTCTGTTTAGGGGAAAACAGCTATTGCGAGACACCTGGAAACTTAGATGATTTGACTTTGTCAGAGAATCAACTCAAGTTGGCAGAGGCTTTGGCTGCTACAAAGAAGCCAATTATTTTGGTTTTGAATGAAGGTCGTCCGCGTATCATTTCGCGTATAGAGCCTTTGATGAAGGCTGTTGTTGACATATACCTTACAGGAAATTATGGAGGCGATGCCTTGGCAGAGATTTTGGCAGGTAAGGTCAATCCAAGCGGAAAACTTCCATTTACCTATCCTAAGTATGTTAATGCATTGACAAATTACGACCATAAGCCATGTGAGAGCATCGACAAGATGCAGGGCGCATATGATTATGATGCCGTCCGTTCTGTTCAGTGGGCATTTGGTTATGGATTAAGCTATACAAAGTTTAAATACGAAAATTTGAAGGTAGAAAAGGCAAATTTTACTGTAAATGACACATTAAACTTCTCTGTTGATGTTACCAATGTAGGCGATAAAGAGGGTAAAGAGACGGTTCTATTATTTACTTCTGATAAGGTGGCCTCTCTTTCTCCTGATGTACGTCGTTTAAGAGCCTTTGAGAAGATCAATTTGAAGCCATCCGAGAAGAAAACGGTTAACTTCAAATTACCAGCCAGCGATTTGGCCTTTGTAGGTTACGAAGGCAAATGGATTTTGGAGAAGGGTGATTTTTCTGTAAACATTGACTCTCTCGTCATAGACCTTCATTGCGACCAATCCTACGAATGGCGAGGTCCAAACAAATAATTTTTAGAAAAAATCATATTAGGCTGTGTCCCAAAAGGCGCAGCCTTTTTGTTTGCCAATTTGTCACGTCCTGAAATAGCGTTACAACAAAAAAGTAACGAATATGAAAGGAAAAGAAAGACAGTACGTTAGACGTTCACAAAAAGACTACCCGATGAGC
>JALNVE010000367.1 GCA_023227695.1 Paludibacteraceae bacterium | reverse complement strand
TTACGCTTGGCAATATCTCTCTTAATAGTTGATCTGTTTTCATTCCGCAAAGATAATGCTATTCATGAATTTTGGGGAATATTCTTGTCGCTATACCAACCCCACCTATCCGCTGATCCTTTTCTTACTCTCTTTGCTGTCACTCTTTTTCTCTTTTTCGTCCGAAATTTGTATATTTACCTGCTGATTTGGCTAGAGGAACAATCTGTGAGGTTCTCTCTGCTTATTTTCGGTATTGTTGGTCAATTCAAAAAACGTGTAGAATGCCGAACGAGGATAATAACGACAAATTAGATAATCAGGAATTGGATGAAGGTCAGGTTGAACCTACAGAACACTCATCGTATAAGATTCCTTCAAAGAATGACGAGCAGGTGAAGTATCAGCTCTCTGGAATGTACCAGAACTGGTTTCTTGATTATGCCTCTTATGTTATTCTGGAACGTGCTGTGCCTCATATTGAAGACGGATTGAAACCTGTACAGCGACGTATTCTCCATTCTATGAAGCGATTGGATGATGGTCGTTACAATAAGGTGGCAAACATTGTTGGTCATACCATGCAGTTTCACCCTCATGGCGATGCATCCATTGGCGATGCGTTGGTTCAGTTGGGTCAGAAGGAATTGCTTATCGATTGCCAGGGTAACTGGGGTAACATCCTTACGGGCGACTCTGCAGCTGCTCCACGTTACATTGAGGCTCGTCTGTCTAAATTCGCATTGGACGTTGTTTTTGGTCCTAAAATCACAGAATGGAAAGCTTCTTACGATGGTCGTAACAAAGAGCCTGTTACTCTTCCTATCAAATTCCCTCTGCTTTTGGCTCAGGGAGTTGAAGGTATTGCGGTAGGTCTTTCGTCTAAGATTCTTCCTCATAACTTTAATGAAATTCTTGACGCGGCTGTTGCCTGCTTGAAAGGTGAAGATTTTGTCCTTTACCCGGATTTCCTTACAGGAGGCTTGATCGACGTGTCAAAATATAATGATGGCGAACGTGGTGGTAGTGTACGCATTAGGTCACGAATCACAAAACTAGATAATAAGACGCTAGTCATAAACGATATACCTTACGGAAAGACAACCAGTACGGTTATTGAATCCATCATCAAGGCGAACGATAAGGGTAAAATTAATATCAAGAAGGTAGATGATAACACTTCTGCTCAAGTGGAGATTGTTATTCATCTGTCTGATAAAACTTCATCCGATAAAACGATAGATGCGCTTTACGCTTTTACTGATTGTGAGGTAAGCATCTCGCCTAACTGTTGTGTCATCTCTGACAATAAGCCTTGTTTTACGAATGTGAAAGAGGTTTTGCGTATTTCTGTCAATAGAACAAAGAGACTGTTTCATGATGAACTTGAGATTCAGAAGGCTGAACTTTTGGAACAGTTGAATTTCTGTTCTTTGGAAAAGATATTCATCGAGGAACGTATTTATAAGGATAAAAAATTCGAGGATGGCAAGAGCGTGGATGATGTCATTGAACACATCGGGAATCGTCTTCTTCCTTACCGTAAGTTCTTTGTTCGCGACGTAACTCGTGATGATATTCTTCGACTCTTGGAGATCAAGATGAAGCGTATCTTGAAATTTGAGTCAGATAAGTCGGATGAACAAATCGCATTGCTTCGTCAGCAAATAACTGATGTTGATTATAACCTTGAACACTTAGTGGATTATACCATTGCTTGGTTCGAGTCCTTGAAACGTAAATACGGAGAGCAACATCCTCGTCTTACGGAGATAAGAAACTTTGAGACCATCAATGCTGCTAAGGTAGTGGAGGCAAACGAGAAGCTTTATGTGAACAAAGAAGAGGGCTTCATCGGAACGGGATTGAAGAAAGACGAGTTTGTCTCTGTCTGTTCTGATATCGATGATGTGATTGTCTTCTTTAAGGATGGTAAATATAAGGTAGTAAAGGTTGCCGATAAGTTATATGTCGGTAAAAATATCTTATACATTAACGTTTTCATAAAGAACGATAAGAGAACTATTTACAATGCTGTTTATCGAGACGGCAAGAATGGCGCCGCTTATATCAAACGTTTTGCTGTGACGGGTGTGACGCGAGATAAGGAATATGATGTAACTCAAGGAAAAGAGGGATCTCGTATTCTTTATTTTTCTGCCAACGCTAATGCTGAGGCCGAGGTAGTCAAGGTGACATTGAAACCAAAGTTGAGATTGAAGGTCACCGCCTTTGAAAGAAATTTCAGTGATATAGCTATCAAGGGTAGGCAATCAATGGGTAACCTCTTGACAAAGAATGAGGTCTTGAAGATAGCCTTGAAACAGCGAGGTTCCTCTACTATGGGTGGCCGAATGGTTTGGTTTGATAAGGATGTCTTGCGTTTGAATTACGATGGACGCGGTGCATTCTTGGGAGAGTTCCAACCGGACGATCAGCTTTTAGTGGTGACTAACAAGGGTATGTACTATGTCACTACTTTTGATGATACCAACCACTTCAATGAGAATTTGCGCTTTGTGGAGAAGTATGATCCTGATAAAGTTTGGACAGTTGCTTTGTTCGATGCTGATGCTGGATTTGACTATGTCAAGAGATTCTCGTTTGAAATGACGAAAAAACCTGTAGATTTTTTGGGGGAAAACGAAAAATCTTCTTTGATTTTAATTACTGATACAGTTTTTCCGAGAATTAAAGTTACATTTGGGGGTATAAACAAAGACAAAGAGCCTCTTATCATAGATGTGGATGAATTTATCGGAGTGAAGGGCTTGAAGGCTAAAGGTAAACGAATCCATACTTGGGAGATAAGC
>JALNVE010000366.1 GCA_023227695.1 Paludibacteraceae bacterium | reverse complement strand
CTCGCAAGCCTTCTGCATAGCCTGAGCACGTTTTGAAACAAGTACCAAACCATCTTCGAAGCTAAGTGCTCCGGCTGCAACCAATGCAGATAACTCTCCTAAAGAGTGACCTGCAACCATGTCTGGATTGAATTTGTCTCCGATTGCTTTTGCTAATATAACTGAGTGAAGAAATACTGCGGGTTGAGTAACTTTTGTCTGTTTCAGATCATCTGCACTGCCTTCAAACATAATGTCTGTGATGCGGAATCCTAAAATTTCATTAGCTTTCTCGAAAAGCTCTTTTGCTAATGGTACATTTTCATATAAATCTTTTCCCATTCCTGAGAATTGAGCACCTTGACCTGGAAAAACGAATGCTTTCATAAATTAAAAATTAATAATTTAGTAATTGAACCATAAAATCAGCATCTCTCTCATTGCTATTGACAAGCCAATTTTATGAGTTGAATTCCATATCTTGGATATCGAATTTGCAATTGCAAATGTATAAATTTATTTAGAAGCTGTTTCAAATTTATCGTTAGATTATTTGAGATGAGTTTTGTGCTACTAATTAAACAAATAAAACCAATTTATAAAGAAACGACAGATTACACGAATGGTAATGCGAGAGGTTTTCTGTCGTTATCTCGTTTTCCATAAAGAGACATCACTCTTTATCTCGTATTTCGACTGAACCTTGACCGGAAGATTGTTGAAGAAATCAATTCCTGTTATCTTTTCCAGCTCGTCAACAGTAATAACATAATCGAAGATGTCTGCATCTATTGGTGCTGTAGTTGGAATACAGAAGGCAATCATCTTCTCCTTGCCTGGTTTTGAAAAGTCGAAAATAACTTTGTAAAATGCGTCAGGGATAGTGATGTTAGAATATTCCTTTTTGCGGTATTTGTTGTAGTATCTTAGTTTTGCTTTGTCGCCATCGATCTTGAGTACGGGACCTGTTACGACGAATACTTTGCCGAATCTCTTTGCCCACACTCTTACCTGTTTTTCTAAATCGTTCCAAACTCCTGAATTGAATTCATTGTTTTGAGGCGATACGTTACTCATTAGAAAAGATTCCTGCAATGCTTTGCTATTGAATGTCATATCACCGGCTGGTACTAAATGTCCTTTGTCGTAACCGGAATCTCTGTATTCGTATGGGTGTGCAGAAATGGTTTTCACAGCAGGATCTTCTTCAAAGAAAATTCCGTCTCTGTCCAAATTGCCTTTGCACTCTGCGCTGGTCAGCTCGTAGCATAACCATTCAGCCTGTTCGTCTTGCTCCGAATAGGAGAGCATGTAGTGCTGATGTTTGTAAGTCGTTCCTACGCGGTTGCTGTGCGTGAAAGCATCATCCCCTTTGTACTTGGAAAGATTCTCCTCCGAAGCACTGTTCGCTTTGTGATTTGTCTCTTTGTTTTCCTGTGACATGATAACTAGTGGTTTTTCTTCAGAATTTGTGTTTTGTTGTGGCTGTTGAGAACATCCGCTGTTCAATACAGCTAAAAGAGAGAGGACTATAAAGGGAAGTTTGAAATTCAAGGTAGGGCTATTTATATGAAAGGACGGCTTGTTGAACCGTCCTTTCTGTTATGATTTGTTCGACTAATGTCTTTAATTGAAAGCCTTAAGGCTCATGTCCAATCCCTTTACAGAGTGGGTCAAAGCACCTACAGAGATGAAATCAACGCCACATTCAGCGTAATCTCTCAATGTGTCGATTGTGATACCTCCAGATGATTCGGTCTCAAAACGTCCGTTGATTCTCTTAACAGCCTCTTTGGTTGTGGGAATGTCGAAGTTGTCGAGCATGATACGGTCAATGCCACCAACTTTCATTGCTTGTTCCAACTCGTCTAAGTTTCTTACCTCAATTTCGATCTTAAGGTTCTTGCCCTTTTCTTTCAAATAATCCTTCGTTTTATTGATTGCTTGCTCAATACCTCCGGCAAAGTCTACGTGGTTATCTTTCAACATGATCATGTCGAAAAGACCCATACGGTGGTTTACGCCTCCGCCAATCTTTACAGCCATCTTCTCAAGAACACGGAGTCCTGGAGTTGTCTTGCGGGTGTCCAACACGTTGGTGTGAAGACCTTCCAGTTTTTTGACATATTTGCGGGTTGTGGTTGCAATACCACTCATTCTTTGCATGATGTTGAGCACGGTGCGCTCAGTCTGAAGAAGGGATTGATCTCTTCCTTCGACGATAAATGCTATGTCTCCCGGTTTGACTTCGGCTCCATCTTGGATAAAAACTTCCATCTTAATTTCTGGGTCGAACTTGTGGAATACTTTTTTTGCGATTTCCACACCGGCAAGAACACCTGCCTCTTTGATGATTAAACGGGCTTTGCCGTATTTGTCTGCAGGTATGCAGGCTAAAGTTGAGTGGTCTCCGTCGCCGATGTCTTCTGCGAAAGCATTGTTAAGTAAGCTTTCGATTAAATCGTTTTCATTCATTGCTTTTCTCGATTCTAAGTTGATATATTAGAAATTTTGGAGAATCGGATTTCCTTAGGAGAATATTGATGTTGTAAGAACCCTTATCTGTATAAAGTTTTCCCATAATGAATCCAGATTTCTCATTTTCTGTCTTGTGCGTAATAAGGAAATTGGAAGGCCTGTTCTTGTTGAAGAAGTCATCCAGTATTACCTTCGTTTGGTTCTTGCTGTGTACATCACTGCTGTTGGGTAATGTGAGTTCAACGTTCGAGTTCATCATTGAAACTAGCACAGTGGTGTTGCCATCGCCTAAAGCTTCTTGAATCTGTGATTGCCTATCGCTTTGCGATTTGGCTGAGCAATT
>JALNVE010000365.1 GCA_023227695.1 Paludibacteraceae bacterium | reverse complement strand
TCACAGAAAGGAGTTGTGGCATCCAAAGTCTCAGAAGGAATAGTATCTACCGTCACAAACACTCCAAGAGTATCGCTTTCGCAGTAGCCGGTAGCCGAAGCCTTACCTACCAAATATCCAGACTCTCCCGGTAAAAACTCCAATGTTGACGAAGTTGACGACATCGGAGCATCATTCAATGTCCAAGTGATATTTGCCGTTGCAGGTATTGTTGTTGCCTTCACTGTAGACTTACCGCAGGCAAAGATTGTATCCAAAGATATTTTTGCAGTTGATTTCTGTGTAATCTCATATTTACGTTTGCCTCTACAACCATCTTGAGTATAACCAATAAAATAAAGAGTATCGGTTTTATCAACCTTCAAATCGTAATCTTTTAAAGTTACATCAGACGTAAGAGGAACCAAAACATTTCCTGTTGCTGTTTCCCATGACCATGTTACAATATTGGGATCTATAGAACCAGACAAAGAAATAATTTCACCTCCACACGCACTTTCTTGAACATCCTTACCCATATCCAAATCTGCAGAACGAGTAATTGAGAAAGGCTTTGATACTGAATAATTTCGACAATTGTCATCAAAATCAACATCATTTGGATCCGTCAAGAATTTATTCAAAGCAACATCTCGAGCTACAACAACCCTAAAATAATTAACTTTACCTGGAAATTTTGAAGAATTAAATATAAAATTATCATCACTTTCAATTCCTGAAATATTATCCCAAGTCACACCATCTGCACTATGCTGATACAAATATTTTTCTTCACCACCAAAGAATGTACTCAACAAAGCACTTGCCTTTGTAGCCATATCAAAATCAGTATCTGCACAAATGATAGTATCCTGAACATAATTTACAATGTCAGAATAAGCATCAATATTTGGAGGTGAACAAACCATGAATTTAATATCATCAAGAAACAAGTCATTACCTCCTCTCCAGTAAGCATCACCTGAAGTTCCTTCTCCACCCCTACTATCAACCTCAACTCTTACAGATGTATAACCAGAAAGAATGAATGGATTCACTTGAACACGAACCCAACCATCACCATTTTTTGCAGTAGCATCTGCTGTAGCCAAAAGTTTCGAACCATCCGGACTCTTTATATTTAATCGTACGACAGGAGGATTGTCAGATACACTTGCACAAGCAAGATAAGCTTCAAAGAACAACTCTTTACCTTCACAAAGGTTGTCAATCAATCTATCATATACGACACCAACATAATTATAGTTAACATTGATGAACAACAAACCACCATCAGTATTTTCACCGTGGTCAGAAGCAACTCCATTAAACCAGCTAGCAAAGCTTGTATGAGGAGACAATGACGATACTGCATAAAAACCATCATTAACATCACCAGTTGGATCATACTTATTCTGAGGGATTGAATAATTCACATCAGCACGATAATGTTTCGTCAAACCAGTCAGAACATTACCTTCTGCATCTTCATATGTATCAGCATCAACAAAGTGACCGAAATCATCAAAGAAGACAGTCTTTCTTGAAGCTGCATTTCCATTTTCGTCTTCACAACATTTTATTGCAGAAACCTTATATTCATCTGTTAATGTACCACCTACTGTACATCGGTATATAGCATCCTCTTTTACTTCATCATATACACTTTTCTTTGTTGAAATGGTTATCCAACTACCACCTCCATTTGTTGATTTCTCCCATTTATATGTTGTTGAACCATAATCTCTATCCAAAGTAAACAAAGACTGTTCGCCTTTACAAACCTCATTTCCTTGGCTTGATTTTACCTTAGGATCCAAACATCCATAAATGACAAGATCTGCAATACCAATAGCCGAACACTTTGCAAAATTATAACCACTTTGCATCTCTAAGTCAATGGAAGTTTTTGTAGCATCCAGAGTTCCTGTTATAGTGATATCAAAACTCTTTCCCCAACTATCAGCACCCGACTTCAATGAATAGTTTTTATATCCACCTCCGTATGCATCAGGATTAACTGCAATCATAATGTTTGACTCAAGCCACGGATTATCAACAGCACAATCCGATGCAGGATCAGGCAAATGATAAACCTTAAGTTTAATTGTATAATCAGAACCTGCTTTCAATCCGTTAACCATATAACTGAACAGATTTGTTGTAGAAGCAGTTTGCAATGTGACGACAAACATACTATCATCTACATCTAAATAATCTTTATTCAAAAGACTAGGATTAGAAGTAACACCATACACGTATGACTTTCCATCTTCAAACAGTTGTGCTGAATCAGCAAGAGCAACTGTAGAACTAAATTTATTCCCTGAAGGACCTCTTGACTTCATCAAATTAAAATCATAAAAATAATCATCTTCGTGACCAGAAACCGGTTCAAAAGTAGAACCTCCCACTACACTGGTACATGTCTGGGAATAAAGTTGAATCGGAAAAATCAAAAATATCAACAAAAAGGACAGAAGAATACCATTCTTTGCTATCCTTAGATTTTGTAGTTTTTTATTCATGATATTGTTTTTTTACCCTATTAATAAATCAAAGCGCTTACGTTATGCTTTTCAATGCATTAGATTATCCTAATATACACTTTTTTTCATTATTAGCATTTGTTTTCATTTAATTATTATACATCAAAAGCGAACACATATATAAAATGCCTTATACAAAAGTAGCCATACAAGTTTTAGAAGAATTTTAATTTCGTTTCAAAAAAATATAAAATTGTTTCATTTTTAAGATCAACGGGCAAATTCTGAATAAAAAAAAACGCAGATTTAAAAAATCCGCGTTTTTTTCTCCAACAATATTCTATTTATTTTTTCCAAACATAAATT
>JALNVE010000364.1 GCA_023227695.1 Paludibacteraceae bacterium | reverse complement strand
TTCTCCACAGGGCAACTGGAAAGAGGGAGATTTTCTCTTCTCTTTCTGCTCTGAAAAATATTTTTTCTACCTGACCCATTTTTTTCCTCCTCAAGTTGCATTATCAATTTGAATCCCCGATTGTTGTTTCCAATCACTTTTTTTAAAAGAGAAGAATATATATCCATCATAGCAATCAGGATTGTCTTCACGAAGATCATGATTGAGAGTTGCTATGCTTTTACCATCAAAACTCTCAAACATCGTTACTACCTTGACCTTTGTAGGTATATCTCTCAAATACATTCCTTCAAGGATTCGCTTACCAGCGAGAGCCTCAGGCACACCGCCATTTTCTTCTACATTGACATCATAGGTTGACATTGATATGTCGAGTAGAATCAAAAAATACTCTGTATAATTTCTATATATTTCCTCTATAGCAGAATGGTAAGAACAGCGTTCTTCCACTTTCACTTCCGGGAATGCAGAAGCAATTACGTTCTTAATCTCTTCTGCTTTTTCAGGGAGATCTTCTACCAATAGTAATTTCTTTATTTGCATATACTTAGGGTATTAATAGATACGTCAACAATACATTTTCCATTTTCGGCTTTGATTGAGAGCTCATTTTGTTCGCATCCGAGATCATATTTGATAATTTTTTTGACCTTGACCAAGCCGCTACGTCCTTCCTGCTGAAGCCTTGAATAGGACTGTAGCATATCCTTGAATTTCTCGTTCAACACATCCTCGGTCTCATAAATTTCGTTCTCAAGGTGAATGATTATATTATCATCCTCACGAACTAAACCCATATCAAAGATACGTGGATTTCCGGGCTTACTATATGAGAACATATTATTAAAGAAAATTGTCAACAAATCAGAAATATGGATAAAGTAAGCCGATTGAATTACAACATCATTGTCATTGCCCTTGAAGTTTATAGATGTTTTGATATTAGGATACATCTTTGACGTAATTTCCCAGACGACATACATTTGCTGAATAAGAGAGAAGTCATCGAATTTAGCATCTTGTAGATAAAACCACTTTTCAATTTGAGCTATCTTCTGATTTACTTCAGTTCTGGCACCGCTTACGGCTGCACATAAGTCCTTGAAATAATGTTTGCCTGCAAATTGTTGTATGTCTTTATCCAAATTTTCGACCAGATTAGTCAGATTCACTTTGGCATTACACGTTAATTCGCTACGAACGCTTACTAAACATTGATTGGTTTTATTTAACAAGTACTCCATCAAGTAATAACAAAACTCGTCAAAATCTTTAGCCTTAGTATCGGCTAATACTGTTGCATAACACATATCATCAGAGGTCATTGTGTAATCAAACAACCCATTATCTTCTTCTGATACTTTGATTTGCAGAGCATTTTCTTTGAATTGGTCGATTGTATGATTTACGCCCATGGAAAAGCGTTCCAATGGTTTCATAAGCTCTGTCTGCTCTTGAGGACTTAGTCCATACTGCGACTGCCAATAATGGATAGGTACATATCGATTATTCTGCATTGACAGTAACAAGTGCAAACTATCAAATCCGGAACGCAATACACCTTCAAGTACACCATGACGGATTCTTGTGCTGAGGTAAGTTTTCAATCCGAACTTGCTCGTAAGGAACTTTTCGCGGATTACATTAAACAATTGGCATGCAGAGTCGATAAAGGTTTTACTGGTGAATCTAACTGGAGCTTCTATGATTGTCGTATCGTTCGAATTCTCAGCATTGACATCAACCGTATTGACTATATAATAATTATTGGTTGAAGCAGAGAGTTTCATCTGCTGCTTGAATTGATGGTATAAGTCCTCATACTCAATAAACTCATATTTCATCAAAGCACTCTGGTTGACAAAGATTTTACTTTCGTCAACCTTCTTGATGTTCTGATATACTATCATTGAATCAAGTATTTCCTGATGCAATGAGCAATAAGTCTCATAATATGGAGAGTTCTTGAGAGATGTCAGATCTAGAGCTATCTTTTGCTGTTCGTCAAGCATTGCGCTTGTACTTGTTATGTAGAGTGTATGCCGCAAGATATCCTCTGAAGCCAAAAGATATAAATAGAATTCAACTTTCTTTTTATCTGGTTCATTTTCTAGTTCAGTAATAAGGTCAGAGGCTTTTTTTACATCCTTATAGGCACAAAACCTTTCGAGAACGGCGCTCTTCCGCTCATCTTCCTTGGCATTGAGGAAAACAAATAGTTGCAAATCTATTCCATTTGTAACACCTTTCTTGTATTTGTCTTTATAGAGTTGATTAACAAGAGCAGTCGTGTCAATCAAGGACACATATGCTTTCCCTTGTAAGAATTTGTTCACATAAAAGGAGATAGCCTTTTGTTTTTCATCTAAATGGACATGACATCTATAGATATAGTCAATAGCGTTTTGCACTATAGGCAACTTTTCGTCGTAGTCTTTAAGAATGTCAGTCCATAGATTCAATGACATTTCAAAATTCCCGTTATTGTATGATATCTCGGCAGCATCAATATCTCTGATATACTTGACTACTGACGTGCATGTGCTCACATCCTCACTGTTTCTTGCCAACTGATATTGTAGCACCAGAGAAGAACCCACTAAACGTTGTCCATCGTTTATATATGCATTCTTGTCCTCAATGTCAGTATATATATAGCAGAACATCGGATCAAACGTGTATGCAGACAAAAACTTCTGGTATACATGCCTTTTTTCATTATTAAGGATCAGCGGATAGGTGGGGTTGGTATAGCGACAAGAATATTCCCCAAAATTCATGAATAGCATTATCTTTGCGGAATGAAAACAGATCAACTATTAAGAGAGATATTGCCAAGCGTAA
>JALNVE010000363.1 GCA_023227695.1 Paludibacteraceae bacterium | reverse complement strand
GTCTTTCAATGCGAAAATCAAACTTTTCAGGGCTAATCTGCGTGGGGTCGTAGATAAGAAGTTCTTCCTATTCCGTATCGCCAATATTTATGCTTTTCCCCACTAAATTTCTACTGACCCGCATTCAGCCCGTATTGCCTAATGATGTCGAATGAAAATTTAGGACAAAAAAAAGCGATAATCCGCCACAAAGCATACTTTTATACCTTATTGGCGAGTTATCGCGTTTTTAGATCCAATCGTTTTGTTCTTTATTCCATCATCCTCCTCATGCAGAATGCATTTGAACCGTCGTGGTAGTAATTCTCTTTGATGGAGAATGTCTCAAATCCGTTTTTCTGATAGAGGGAGATGGCAGGCTTGTTGTTTACCTTGACCTCCAGTGTGGCGCTTGCAAATCCGTTCTCTTTGGCATATTGGATGCCAAATTTCAGCAACGCCTCACCTAACTTTTTCCCTCTTGCCTTCGAATGTACGGCAAGTGAGTAGATGCGCAGGTTGCTTGCGTTGGCGCGTGCTAGAAGTGAGGTGTAGGCCAAAACTTCGCCTCCCATTTCTAAGACGAAACATCCCACTTTGCTTTTTTCGATAAGGTATTTCAACTCCCTTTTCGAAAAGTTATCATTGTTAACAGTAAAGCTGTCGGTCTCAATCTCCATAATAGCATCGAGATCGCTACCGATAGCTTTTCTTATGGTATACTCTTCCATCTTCATCGTGATGCGTGAACTTTGTTCAGTTGATGAATGAAGTAGTTGAGGATTCTGTAGTAAATCTCGTCACCCAAAACCTCGTCCTCTACATCGTGGTCGATGCTTGGATTGTCGTTGATTTCGATCACCATAGCTTTGCCGTTCACTACCTTCAAATCTACGCCATATAAACCTTTGCCTATCAAAGCACCAGCTTTGGTAGCGGTTTCAAGAACCTTGGTTGGTACCTTATATATAGGAATTGTGTCCCATTTTCCACAAAGGTTCTTACCTGTAACGGCGTGGTTGTAAATCTGCCAGTGTCCCTTTGCCATGTAGTATTTGCAGGCATAGAGAGGCTCTCCGTCCAACAATCCGATACGCCAGTCGAACTCAGTAGGAGTGAACTCTTGCGCCAACAAGATGGACGAGTCTTTGAACATCTTGTCCAATGCCTGATCTAGCTCCTTTTCGTTAGATACTTTGTGCATACCGTAAGAGAAAGATCCGTCAGGAATCTTAAGGATGAAAGGAGATCCGAGTTTCGCACTGATGTTTTCGTATGTATTATTATCGCCATTGCTACGGAAAACCAACAATGATGCTGGAGCAGGAATCTTAGCTTTCTGGAATAGTTCGCTGAGATAAACCTTGTTCGTACATTTGATGATGGAGATAGGGTCGTCAATCACAGGCATGTTGTTTTGAGCTGCCAACTGTGCCAAATGGTAAGTATAATGGTTGAGCGAGGTGGTTGTACGGATAAAGAGGGCATCGAACTCCATCAAACGGTTAGAATCCTCTTCGGTGATAAGTTCGGCGTGGATATCCATTTTCTTGGCAATCTCCAAGAATTTGTTGATGGCCTGTTTGTCGCTTGGTGGAAACTTCTCTTCTGGATCGTAGAGAATGGCCAAGCTGTAACGTGCAGGCTTTGTAGTACGGCGAACCCTCCAAACTTTTTTGCTGAAATTATCGAGAGCGTTGGCAAATAGATCCTGCTCAGAGTCGCTCAACTGACTCAGTGGAATAGCCTGGATGCTCTCTATTTGGTTGTGATTAGAGTTGTTGAATGTTACCTGAAGTAGCGGACAAGGATAGTTTTCGAATATGAAGTGTGCAATCTTCTCCAATCCTTTTTCAGCGCATGTGCCGAAATAGATGTTCAAGTGCCATGTGTCGTTGATGTTGTTCTTGGTGATCCATTGGTGGCAGATCTTCTGCAATGCGAGGCTCATTCTCATACCAGTACCTGTCTCCAACTTGTTGATGGTGTCGATGGCAGGAATCACCTTGTGGCCACGGGCTTGTCCCAACAAAGAGCAATAGTAACCCTCTGAGTTATAACTGTAACTGTCTGTTAAGTTGATGATCAACTTTGGATTGTCGCCAGTGTATCTGTGTTCCAAATAATCATTGGTCGTAAGAATGGTGTCTGTCTCGTAATAGGGTTTCCAATTATCAAGATTGTTGAGTATGATAAATACGTTATTCATCTCTTATTTTTTGTTTGAATTTTTTAGATTTTTTGATTGTTAGGCATTCTAAAATTCAAAAAATAGTATGCAATGCTGGTGACTCAATAAGCATTGGAATGAGTATATGTGATTTTTGGATAAGGAATGCACAAAATGTTTCTTTTTCACTCTTATTATTGTTTCTTTCTATCAGATTGTTAATGTATTGCAATAATTTATTGCTTTTTTTATTTGACCGTAAATGTAATAAACTTATTTACTTATTATCACTTTTTATTCATAAATATGAAAGTTAAAATAACATACTTATAACTGCATTTCTCAATGCCCATTTTTGTTTCTTTTTCAGGTGGGGTTCTCAAAACTTGGTTTTCAAAACATGATGGTCAAAAAACAGCCGCGAAGGCGGCTACACAGGAATATCCGGGGGCATCGCCTCATAGCTGTCAGGTTAACGTTCTTTTTATTCTTCTTTCGGATGTCACAAAGGCTGAGTAAATGTGCCAATACGCCTTGAGGGCTCGCCAAAAGTGGCGTGCTGGATGGCGTTAAGAACAGTTTTACCGTTCAAGCGAGGTACGAGCGCGTTTAAAACTGTTTAGCCAGACAGTGCGTCACTTTTGGAAGAAGAGCACTCACAGCGGCGGCTCTTTTTGCCTACTTTTTCCAGCTGAAG
>JALNVE010000362.1 GCA_023227695.1 Paludibacteraceae bacterium | reverse complement strand
TGCAATACAAAGGTAACGGCATTTACTTTTAGACACAAAAATAAGTAATATAATGTCATCCTGCAATTTGACCCATTGACACAAAGTACAATCATTTCATCCTGCAATTTGACCTATACGCCTCAATTTTTTATACAAATAAAATTTGTGATGAAAAGAAAGATCCTTTATTTCTTATTACATAAATCAGCATAAAGCGATTTAGCTGCTTTATCTGATGCTGGTTCTTTTCCTAAAACATTGATTATCTCTTTGTAGCCTGACAATATATTCTCTCTTGAAACAGGTTCAATCAACTTTTTCATTTCATTTACCACATTGTCAACCGTTACCTTTTCCATAATAAGTTCCTTTACAACGCCCTTTCCTGCTATCAGATTAACCAACGAGACAAAAGGAACACGAATGATGTGCTCCAAAATTCTATGAAGAAGATAACCTCCAGCCATTTTATAAATAACTACCTGTGGAACCTCTAGCAAGGCTGTTTCTAACGTTGCGGTACCTGAAGTCACAACTGCTAATTCTGATTGTTGCAAAAGCTCATAAGTCTCTCCAAATACAACTTTCGCTCCATATTTTAAAAGCAAGTCTCCATAATCAGCCTCTGTCATAGATGGAGCTCCTGCAATTACCATTCGGTAATCTTTGAATTGAAAAGCTGCCTCCAACATGACGGGTAAGGAAGAGTTGATTTCTTGAGTTCTGCTACCTGCTAAAAGCGCTATAATTGGTTTTCCTGCTTCTACATGAGTACGAGCAGAGAAATCCTCAAAAGATTCATTCTTATGAGCCCTACCCTCCACTGCATCCACGCAAGTATTGCCAACGTATTCTACCTCAAAACCATGTTTACCGAAATACTCCACTTCAAAAGGCAGAATGGAATAAACCTTATCTACATATCGTCTCATATCCTTCAGACGATACTCTTTCCAAGCCCATAATTTAGGAGATATATAATAATAGACAGGAACTCCTGGCATATTTTTCTTCACGAATTTTGCCATTTTCAGATTGAAGCTCGGATAATCGACAAGGATTACGGCATCCGGATTATATTCCTGTAATTGTTGACGACAAACCTTCATATTCATCAACACCTTATCCAAATTCTTCACCACCGATATAATTCCCATGAAAGCCATGTCACGATAATGGCGAACCAATTTACCTCCTTGGGCAAGCATCAAATCACCGCCCAAAAAGCAGAAGTCTGCCTCTGAATCATGTCTTTTCAAAGAAGCCATTAGATTGGATGCATGAAGATCACCGGATGCTTCTCCTGCTATAATGAAATATTTCATAAACTTTTTAAATAACTGCGATTTTTAGTTTAAACCCAAACAAAAAACTAAAACAATCACATATAACATAGTAGACAAGATAAGTCCCTTAGATGATTCCCATCTCTCTGTCTTATAAAAATAAAAGAATAAGAGACCATTTGGAATCAGTGAAAATGTTGTAAATCTTATGAGATAAGCACTATTATGTAACAATGCTCTGAACTGACTCTCCAAATTGCTAGAGGAAGTCGTAAAATGCAAAAGCAATAGCATCACAACAATCGGAATAATAGCAGAAAGGACAAAACCCAAAAAAAAATTATCAAATTTTTTTTTCTTGTTTTTTCCCGTTTGAAAATCAAAAGAGTCCATAAGTTATTCAATTTTAGTTTTTAAATATTTTATACTGTCCATATCAGACATATCAATTTTAATAGGAACCACAGAAGCATAGCCGTTATCAATAGCCCACATATCAGTATCTCGACTGAGCGGCTCTCTGTTTACAAAATTTCCAACAAGCCAATATTCGTTAAAACCATATTTGCCTTTCCTTAGATCGAATTCTTCATCCCAATAAGCATTAGCCTGTCGACAGACCTTAATTCCTTTCACCTCACCCTTAGGAAAGTTGACATTCAAACAAGTTCCAAAAGAGAGTGAATCTCGTAAAACGAAATCAATGATCTTCTCAATGAACGGAATCGCATTAGAGAAATCAGCATTCCAAGAATAATCGCACAACGAAAATGCAATAGAAGGTACATGATTTATACAACCCTCCAAAGCAGCACCCATCGTACCTGAATAAATTGTATTGACAGATGTATTAGAACCATGATTGATCCCTGACAATAATAAATCAGGTTTCACATCTCTAAAAAGCGAATAAAACGCCAGTTTAACACAATCTGTTGGTGTACCAGAAGATGAAT
The DNA here is from genome assembly GCA_023227695.1 of Paludibacteraceae bacterium. GTDB lineage: Bacteria > Bacteroidota > Bacteroidia > Bacteroidales > Paludibacteraceae > RGIG10190. The sequence continues at coordinate 636 of JALNVE010000362.1, read as the reverse complement.
AAACAGTAACGCCATCTTGACTGTAAAGTTTCGAAGAAAGAATTGGCGTTTTTGTAGAGATAGCATTAGAAGTTCCTGATTGAACTTTATCTGGTGCAAATACAACAACATCACCAAACTTTGACGCTACATTCATCAATGTCTTTATTCCCTTGGAAAAGGCACCATCATCATTAGTGATCAATATCACCGGTCTCTTTTTTTCATCCATTACATTAACCTTAGTTGCTGGCAAAAATAATGAAAAAAGATGAGGAAAAAGAGTAAGATGTTGGAGAATGGGTAGGGAATAATGAAAAGATATTAAAGGAAAAGGCAAAAAGATCATAAAGGTTTGATTTTCAATTAACGGACATGCATTTAGCGCACTTTATAACGGATCAGGAGATACAGTTTGTCGACAGTTTCCAACCAAGAATTAGCACGAATCATTCTGTTTCAGGTCGACCAATTTCAGGGATAAGGGTTTGTTGTGATGGACATTGGTTCAGGACATGCGTTTGCGCGGTTTTCTTGGGTCAGTAGAAATTTAGTGGGGAAAAGCATAAATATTGGCGTATAGGTCAAATTGCGTGGTATTTTCACTATACTAAGTGTCAATGGGTCAAATTGCGTGGTGACTTAAATGAAAATACG
>JALNVE010000361.1 GCA_023227695.1 Paludibacteraceae bacterium | reverse complement strand
TACGCTTGGCAATATCTCTCTTAATAGTTGATCTGTTTTCATTCCGCAAAGATAATGCTATTCATGAATTTTGGGGAATATTCTTGTCGCTATACCAACCCCACCTATCCGCTGATCCGTTTTTGTCTTATATTCGCACATTTAGTTGCGTTAATGCTCAACTTAGGCAACAGAAGCGGGGCATCTAACCAGATAGGTAAGACACATAGTCACAGCTCGCTTTATTCTACTTGTCACATTTCGAAGTCTCTCTAGGTCATAGGGCTTGCAGGAAGCAAGTCGATTCTTCTCTAAATTTTTCTTTTCATAACTCTGCCTTGTCTTGCACTGTCATAGGGACACGGTTGTTGTCAATCCTCCCATAGCAATGGTAAGCGTAGCGGGTCGTTTCGTAAAAATTACAAGTGTTTTTTCAAGTACGGTTAATTTTGAAAAAATCATCCAGAAACGACCATAAATAAAATGTTTTTTCCTATTTTTGTAAAGAATGTTATCCGCGGAAAGCAGGAAATTTGATGTCATATTTTGTTTAAGTAGGTATGTGTTGATACACAGAGTGTTATTTTAACATGAGAATTGAAAAGAGACACTATTCTTGATTGTTTTAATCTATAAAAAGAAACGTTGACTCAAATGTATATTGCCTGACTAGCTGTTATAGGTTCCATTTCTCTTTTTTATCATGCTATTTTGGATAACTTGACGTATTGTTATGTTACTCAAAGTGGCGAAGCTGTGTAAAAAAGAGCTGAATTTACCTTTTATGAATCATTTTGGATCAAGAGAAAAACCACTGGGTAACATTGTTAAACAAGACTTTTTCTCAACGAATTAAACAAATAAAAAACGAATTTTGAAAAAACTACAGATTTTAAAGATGGAGGACGTTCTGTCCACTGGTTTTTTGTCCAAAAATGTATTTCGTTACTGTCTCAAATTTGTTTATATAGCATCATAAAAAATTCTTTTTAATTAGAGGTTAAGCATTTTCTCTTCGATTATATATGACCAATTCCTTTGTAGATGTTATTATCCCTACGTACAATCCGGATACAAAGTTGATTCGTCTTCTAGATGCTTTGTTGCATCAGACGCATCAGCCTTCGCATATTTGGATCATAAATACGCAGACGGGTACTCCGTTAGAGAGCATGAAGGGTTGGAAGGAGAGTAAACTTATCTCAGTAAAAAACATTGCGAAGGAAGAGTTTGACCATGGTGCTACCCGTAACTTGGGTGCTTCTTTATCAAATGCCGATTATCTTTTATTTATGACGCAGGATGCTGTGCCCAGCAATGCTAATCTAATAGAGCATCTGTTGCAAAGTTTCTCCACTGAAGGGGTAGCGGTAGCCTATGCCCGTCAGGTGGCAGGAGAAGATGCGGGTGATATCGAACAGCTTACTCGTCGTTTCAACTATCCAGAGGAGAGTGCTGTGAAGAGTTTGGCAGATAAAGAACAATTGGGTATCAAGACCTATTTCTGTTCGAATGTCTGTGCCATGTATAACCGTCAGCGTTTCATGGAGTTGGGTCAGTTCCCTAAGGGCGCAATTTTCAACGAAGACATGATTTTTGCGGCGAGGATAATTAATTCAGGTTTAAAGATATCCTATTCTGCAGATGCAAAGGTCATACACTCACATAATTACACCTACAAACAGCAGTTTAAACGCTATTTTGATTTGGCGGTTTCTCAGAAGCAGAATCCGCAGGTTTTTGCAGGTGTTTCGTCCAACGGCGAAGGTGTACGATTGGTGCGTTATGTCATATCTGGTCTGTTTTCTGTCGGCAAATGGTGGCAGGTGCCATACTTCATTTTGCAGTCTGCATGTAAGTATGTGGGGTTCTTTTTGGGGTTTAGGTATGAGCGTTTTTCTTTGTCTTTGAGACGTAAGTTGAGTATGAATCCCGGGTATTGGAAGTAGGATATTTGTTATCCGTTTATGGTTCTATAAGTAAAAAGATTTCAACAGTTTTAACGAATAACGAAGCCAACGTATTATTCTTAGCAGTTGAAAAGCGTATACAGAATAATCGCAAAACGAAAAAAAGTAAATATTAGAAATAACAATGATTAACACAACGGAACAACAGGAATGGACTACGGTGATAAAGCCTACAAGGGGTCTGTTTTCTATGAATTTTAAAGACATGTGGCGTTATCGTGATTTGTACTCCATCTATGTGGTACGTAATATCACGACAGTCTACAAACAGACAATTTTAGGACCACTTTGGTTTTTTGTTGAACCGGTATTTTCTACCATCATGTTTATGGTTGTGTTTGGTGGTATTGCTGGTATTCCTACAGATACTATTCCTCAACCCATCTTTTACATGTCTGGTATTTTGTTGTGGAATTATTTTTTGAATTGTTTCAATGCATCGTCCGGTGTTTTTGTGGCTAATGCAGGCGTTTTTGGAAAGGTCTATTTTCCACGTTTAATAGTGCCTTTGGCAACTATTACATCCAATCTATTTAAGATGGGTATTCAATTAGTGCTTTTTATCTGTTTGTATCTCTATTTCGTATTTGTTGAAGATTCAAATATTTGTCCTAATTGGACATTGGTATTATTCCCTCTATACATTGTTTTCTTGGCAATGACAGCTTTGTCTTGGGGCTTGATTGTCTCTGCATTGGCAACCAAATATAGGGATTTACGAATGTTTATTGGTTTTATGATGGGTCTATTCATGTATGCAACGCCTATCATCTATCCAATGAGTATGGTAAAAGATAGTATATATGGTCCTTTCTTGAGTTACAATCCAATAGCTCCTTTTTTTGAGGCCTTCCGTTATGGTGTTACTAGTATAGGCAGCATTGATTGGATGTGGATGTTATATAGTTTGT
>JALNVE010000360.1 GCA_023227695.1 Paludibacteraceae bacterium | reverse complement strand
GTCTTTCAATGCGAAAATCAAACTTTTCAGGGCTAATCTGCGTGGGGTCGTAGATAAGAAGTTCTTCCTATTCCGTATCGCCAATATTTATGCTTTTCCCCACTAAATTTCTACTGACCCCCTATTTATTTGAAATTTAGATTTGAAACAAAAAAAGAGAACAAATCCAAATGAAACGACCGCCCGAAAATACTCAGACTACGATTTACTCATTTGAAAATGTTCTCTAAAACCCAATGAAACGGTGAGTAGACTGATGCCTTCTGCGATTGACACATTGGATTTTATGCTTATAAATTTGTATTTACTTTATTCCAGTACCTCCGTTCACTATTTCCACCTTAAGGTCAGCCCCTCCATTGACTATCTCAATTTCAACATCAGCCCCTCCGTTGACAATCTCAACGTTTCCGCATTTATTTGCTCCTCCGTTGACGATTTCAACATCTAAATCAGCACCGCCTTTGACTATTTCAACAGTTAAATCAGCACCGCCTTTAACTATCTCTACTTTGCCGTAAAGGTTGTACGTCTTTCCATCCTTGGTAATAGTGCAGTTCTCCTTGTCGATGACTACATCACCAGCAAAGCAAGACATTGAAGAAATGAATGCTAAAAGTAATATAATGAGCGTTCTTTTCATACTCCATTCATTTAATTCTCTAATATAAAGAATTTTTCTGTATTCCGTTCACCCCCCTTTTGAGAATTTATTCCCTACACATTTTGAAAAAAGATTATCTTTGTAATGCAACAAAAAAAATGTTGATAATTAATATTAATATGGACAATAATAACGAAGATTTTATTATTTCTTTAGCCCAAGAGATAGAAACTATTGTTGCTAAAGACATGTATGAACTACCTTTTTCAATTAATGTAATTGATTCTGCTGCGCGTGGACGTCTTAAAGAAATCGCACACAGCATGGTGCTTGCAGGAATCCTTACTTATCCTGAATTTCAAAATTCTTTTTTAACCAATTTCCTTGGCATTAGTGTATCTAAGCCGATGAAAGTTATAATCGAAGTTCCTACAAAGAATAATGAAGTCTCAAAAGCTCTGGATAAGAATGATCCTGATTGGAAAATAGACATCCTATTATATGATGACAGTCATTACATCATTTTGGAAAATAAGGTTAATGATGCAAAAGAGACTCCATATCAGATATATAAATACGTATATGGATCTGATAGATTGAGTAAACATGACATAAGCCAGGTGTATGTTGTATATTTGAATAATTTAGATAACGCCTTTCCATCGGAACAATCTTACTGTTTTAATGGAGTAAATGTCAGAGAACAATTAGGAGCTCGATTCATTGTTTCATCTTTCAGACAAGATATTTATGCATGGATAGCATCCATTAGCAAGGATATCAAACCTGATGTAGAGCCTCATATTTATAGTGCTCTTGACCAATATATTGATTACCTTGAAAGTAAATTCAAATTATCCACAAAGTATAAAAAAATGAATGAAGACATTAAAGGCTATCTCTTCTCTAAGTATAATTTAGAGAATGCTGATAATAAAGAAAAAATCCAGTCGTTAAACGATGCTCTTAACCAAGTAAAATCTTTGAGCGAAAGAATAAATAATGTTATCACCTCGCTTTATGAGGAAGAATCGAATAAGTCTATGAAAGATTGTCAAAATCAATTTGAGAAGAATTACCCAAATGTTTCAATTGGACACGATGAACATTCATTTGGATTTAAATTGAAAAATGACATTTGGTGCGGCGTTTGGGATAGTCATTACATCTCTGAAGCCAAAGATCAACCCGTATGGGCATTTCAAACAAAGAATGTAAATGATACTAAAAAATCTGATGTTAAAAAAATACTTGAAAAATCTAATATGGAATCAATGGCTCATTCAGACAAAAAAGGTTGGATCGCATGGGGCTCATCGCAACATATTTTCGACAAAATTTCAAAATTGTTTAATTCTGCAAAAGCATTAAATCTTATTGAATAATATGATAGATTAGATAGCTTAAATTTCATAGCCATCGACTTTGAAACCGCCACATGCAAACGTGCTTCCATTTGTGAAGCTGGAATCTGTGTAGTTAGAAGATAACTCCCTAAAGAGTTATTTCAAATATCTTCCGCGACGGCAGCTTTGCGTGGGGCACCTACGCATGGGCCAACCTACAGAGCAAGACCGGCAACCCTAACGGCGGCATACTCCCCTACTGGAGCAACTACCAACAGGGGCAACCAACCGTCATGATTATCCACAACGGCTTCCACCTCGACAAAGTTCCAAACCAGCCTCAACTCGATTTTTTCGAAGATCTGTTTAAGAAGTTAAGGAAATAAAGGAGGAAAAAGAAATAAAAAAACGTGGCGGCAAATAAATGTCGTCACGTTTTTTTGGTGGATATATTGAATATTCTCGATCAAAAGGATTTTTTATCGTTTCTCCAATCGGGATTGCTTGCTTCCAGCAAGCGAATCTTAGTTTTGATTTACAAGATTATTATTTTTATCATTTCTTTTATCAGCCAATTTCAAAGCCTTCTGCATAATCTCATAATATTTTCTCTGTATTTCTTCTTTTTCCGCTTCGCTTTTTTCTTTCAATTGACTTATTTCTTCACTTTCTTTTAATAAATCCGAATTAGATTCTTTTTTAAATGGATCCTGACGATACTCTATTGGAATTCCTATATATTTATCTTTAAATTCTTTTGATAAATAAACTTTATGGAATGCATCAAAAGAATATTCAGATAATATTCTTTCCGAAAAAAGAATCTTAAGATTTTTATCTTTGCTGGATTCAAGCGGACAATGCAACCTCATTTAAATCCAAGTTTGTCAATTGTTTAAATTTTTGTAAAGGAGTCATATACCCTAATCTTTTCCTCGGTCT
>JALNVE010000359.1 GCA_023227695.1 Paludibacteraceae bacterium | reverse complement strand
AAAGAGTCAGAACGACCCTTTCTTTAAACTTTATCCTAACGATTTTGCAAAGGGTGATTATTGTACCTGGTCTTGGGGAATCAGCCGTCTGATAGACGGACTGGAAATCGTCAAAGATCAGATCAATGCAGACCTTTCTCACCTAGCCGTAACCGGTTGTTCTTATGCCGGAAAGATGGCTCTTTATGCAGGCGCATTTGATGAGCGCGTTGCCTTGACCATTGCCCAAGAGTCAGGAGGTGGAGGTGTTAACTCTTGGAGAGTTTCCGAGAAAATCGGTTCTTCTGTAGAAGGCATTTCCAACACCAACTACGATTGGTTCATGCAGAGTTTTAAAAACGACTTCAACGGTAAGACATCCAAGATTCCGTATGACCACCACGAACTAATTGCAATGATTGCTCCCCGTGCATTTCTCGCTTTCGGTAATCCCAATTACGAATGGTTGGGCGACGAATCAGGATATATCTCTTGCCAAGCTGCCTTTGAAGTTTGGAAGGCGATGGGCATTGAAGACCGTTACGGATTCGTTTTCGAAGGCGGACATGAACACTGCCAAGCATCCAGCAAACAAAATGACGCCGCACAAAAATTCATCACGCGTTTCCTTTATGGAGACGAGTCTGTAAACACCAATATCAGAACCAGCACAGTAAATGCCGACTATGCAAGTTGGAGCAGCGAATGGTCAGGATACCAACTTGATATGGATAATACAGATTGTGGCAATGGAGGAGAACAGAAACCAGACCCTATATTCACGTTCGACGAACCAAAACAGACTTCTAAATGGTGCGACGACTCGACCCATACCATCAGTTGGAGCATGGAAGGTGAGACAGAGTCAACATACTCCCTCATCTGGAACACTGGCTCTGCTGACGGGAAGGTCACTGTTTCCAAAGCCACAGCCTCTTCAGAATGGACAGATGGCACCACAAGTTGGAATGTTGAGAACATTCTAACAGACGACGGCAACAACGGAGAGACTAGCCGTTGGGCTGCAGCCGACGGAAAGTCTAGCGACTCTTGGGTAGAATTCACACTCAGCAAAAAACAAGTTGTAGCCGGGGTTAAAATCGACGAGTTTGTGAAATATGGAAACATAACAGAATTTGAGATTCAATACGACAAAGACGGAGAATGGGCAACCGCCTATAAAGGAACAACCGCTGGCGAGAATTTCTCAGCAACTTTCGATCCAGTATCTACAGACAAACTTCGACTCTCCATCATCAAGGTAAAAGACGATTTGAACATCAACTACGTTTCTTTCACTGGCATTGCTAATGTAGAATTAAAGAAAGACATTCAAGGCTCAGGCAGTTATGAATGGAACGTTCCAGAGGGATTCCTAAGTGCAGGAACTTTCACTATTAACAAAAGTGCATCAAAATCGCTTGCTGCATCACCTGAAATATCTATCGTCAATTGCAACGAAGGCACATCTGTCAACGAACTAAGCATATCAGGCACATCTTTGGTTATCACACCAAATCCTGTAACAGACGGTATGGCTCAAATCTCTTTGAATCTACCATCTGCCACATTCATATCCATCAAGCTTTACAACACACTTGGTGTAGAGGTGATGGACGTTGCATCGTGCATGATGGATGAAGGAACAAACAACATAGAACTAAGCACAAAAGAGCTCGCTTCAGGTATCTATTATTGCGTTGTAAGGAGCGACGACTCGGTAAATAAACAAACAATTTTCATTCGTTAGTGGTAAAATAGTTTGTACCACTTTTTAATTTAAAGTATTTAGTTTTGTGAAGTCCGGCTAACCCTAGCCGGACTTTTTTTATTAATTTGAAACGAACCAAAAGAGACGATTCAATCACATACGGGAAGGCAGGTCTCTTTCTTGTCTTGTTTCACAGACCATCAGAAACACTCTTCTCCATACTAATCGATTATATATTTGTCAATGACCTATCTTCATAAAAAACAAGCTTTTTTTAGTAAAAGTTCGCTCTACAGGGCTGTCCTCTGGTAGTCACGCTGCCTAAGTTTCTTTTCTTCCTATTCTTAACATTTGGCCTAAATAACTACTCAAAACATTAAAAAAAATGTACTTTTACATAAAATTCAAGAAGATACATGTTAGAGACAACCATTTTACTCATATTCTGCATGGGTGCTAGTTTCATCCAGCGAGTTACGGGATTCGGTTTCGGTATCTTCATCATGACCGTACTACCCTTCTTAATGCCCTCTTACGGCGAAGCAACAACCCTATCCGGAGTATTAGCAGGAACCGCCTCCCTTTTTGTCATGATAAAACATTGGAAGTTGATTGTTTGGAAAAGACAGTTACCTATCCTCATTACTTTCATCATCGTATCCTTTTTTGCCATCCAATTTGTAACATACGTTGAAGATTCTTATCTAAAGAAGATATTGGGAATCACCCTGATTACTCTAAGTATCTATTTTCTCTTTTTTAGCGAAAAAATAAGCATCAAGCCAACCCTTACAACACAAATATCAATGGGTGGGTTGAGCGGAATCATGGGCGGGCTTTTTGCCATGCAGGGGCCTCCTGCAGTACTATACTTCATCGCATCCGAGCGCGAGAAAGAGCAATACATGGCCATGACACAGACCTATTTCTTCTTCGGCAATCTATTCATGACCATAGTCCGAGCAAGACACGGATTCCTTACGACCACTGTATTTCACAACTGGATATTATGCACTATATGCATTGTAATAGGTGGATATATAGGAAGTTGGGTATTCAAACTCATTTCACCCACACTCCTTCAAAAGATAGTCTACATTTACATGGCCATCTGCGGTTTATATGCGCTTATTTTTTCATAAAGACCAAATAAAATTAGCTGGATTCAAGCGGACAATGCAACCTCATTTAAATCCAAGTTTGTCAATTGTTTAAATTTTTGTAAAGGAGTCATATACCCTAATCTTTTCCTCGGTCTCGAGTTTAAGATGTTTT
>JALNVE010000358.1 GCA_023227695.1 Paludibacteraceae bacterium | reverse complement strand
TCGTATTTTCATTTAAGTCACCACGCAATTTGACCCATTGACACTTAGTATAGTGAAAATACCACGCAATTTGACCTATACGCCAATATTTATGCTTTTCCCCACTAAATTTCTACTGACCCTTCCTAAGACCAAAATGAGAAAAAAGGGAGACACTTTCGAGTGCCTCCCATCTATTTTTATACAAAAACCATCCATTTCATCGATACATAAGATCAAGAAAAAAAAATTTATGGAAAGCTTTTGACCACGAATTAATACGAATTATTTTAATTGAATTAAAACTAGGAAACGACACAATCGGATAATCCTAAAATAGGATCATGTGCACCTGTTTTGAAGATGAATTCTGAATTTAGCCTACCACTTGATCCGTTTTTCACAGAGAACCAAAAACGATTTTTTCAGAAATGCCAAGCTATCAATCTGCTTGTTTTAACGCCTTGCGACATTTCTATGACCTTATACTCTGCCACCTCATCTTGTTTCATACGATCAATCAGCAAAGGAAGTTCTTCTTTTTTCGAAACCAAAGAGGTAAACCAACCTACATTCTTCGCAAAAAGTTTACTTTCGTCTATCATTTCCTGAAGGAAAAGAAGTTCGCCGCCATCACACCACAACTCATTGGAGACTCCGCCGAAATTGAGCTCCACTTTGGCCACCTTACCCTTTTTCAAATGAGTAAGTTTCATCTTTGCGTCATGTTCTGCCTGTTCTGCAGAGTCATGAAACGGTGGATTACAGATTGTCAGATCGAAATACTCATCCAGACGGATAATATCCGTAAACTTATGGTGCGGATCGGGTTGCTTACGCAAATCAATACGATGCGACAATGACGGATTGCAAGTCACAATCTTATGCGCATTCTTCAACGAATCTTCATTGATATCAGCGCCAACAAAAAACCAGTCATACTCTGCGCAACCGATAATCGGATAGATACAGTTGGACCCTACACCCACATCCAAACAACGACACTTTTTGTCACGACAGAAGCCCCCCTCTTTCGTTGGCAAATCAGAAATATAATGTATATAATCGGCCCTTCCAGGAATAGGTGGGCACAACGACTTTTGAGGAATATTCCAATAAGTGATGCCATAATAGGTCATCAGCAAAGCTTTATTAAGCGCCCTTACTCCAAGCGGATTGAAGAAATCGATTGTCTGCGTTCCATATTCATTGGTGAAGATGAACTTTTTCAACGCAGGACAAACCTCTATCAGTTTATCAAAATCATATTCTCCGTCGTGTTTGTTACGCGGATGCATTTTCTTTCTTTCTAACATGACAGCAAAGGTATTGCTTTTTTACTTTTAACTTCAGAATTGTTTGTCTTAAAATGTCAGTGTCTCAACGCCTCCAAGAGGCAATGATTTCGAAAAAAGCTGATCGAACGTCATATTCCCAGACAATATTCTAGCAGCCTCCACAACGCCTCCATGAGTAAAGACAAGGACATTCTCATAACCACGCGACTTCATCTCTTCAATGAAACTTTTCACACGCTCATATTGGTCCATGAACGACTCTCCCTCCGTTGCACGGACATGAATATAATCTTCAAACCACGCAGTAAGGTTCGGATCGTCAATCTCTGTCCAAGGAGTCATTTCCCATTCGCCGAAATCAAGTTCTTTCAGACGGGCATCACGACAAGCCTCTTTCCAACCTGCACGCTCGGCCAAACGTGCGCAACGCGTCAGCGGACTGGTAAAGACAACGTCCCATTTCAACTGAGGAATGTTCAGAATGGTTGTCTGAGCTTCCTTTTCAAATGTCAAAGAATTAAGTGGCACATCACTCTGTCCATAACAGACACTCGAAGGTAAAGCCACCGTGGTATGTCTAACTAAGCACAAATTCATTGATTGAGCAATTGAGATTCATAAAACAGGAGCAAAGATAAAAAGAAGTTTCACTAAATGGCAGACAAAATCCACATCGATTTAGAAGATATTTCAATTTTCCACAAACTATTTTTATGTTAAAATGGATCAAGAGAAAAAGTTCGTGGACAGTTTTAACCACGAATTATTTTAGGTCAACTAAAATCAGGAAACGACACTGATTATAAATAGAAGTGAATTTACGAACCGAAATTTCAGCATTGCACTGCAGCAGGACCCTGAAGGTTGGGTGCTCAAAATTTGGGTCTAAAAACAGGATGGTTATGTCAATAATTGACTGAATTATACATACTTACAGACACGATGTACCACATCGTCTTCTTAATTATATAAAAATCAATTAATTGCAATTGCACGGACTACATCCGCGGCTATTATTATGCAGCCGCCTTCGCGGCTAATCGGTTGCTCAGCTTTATCCCGTTAAATAACCTTGTTTTTTGAGCAAGATTTTGAATCAAGTTTTGAGCACCCTACCCTTCAGGGTCGGGGTCAACCAATCAACTTTTTACTACAAATATTCGACCACCTTCGGGGTCGGCTGTAGCACATTAGTGAAGGGCATCTCGTTTTGGAATACTAAAGATAGAGGTTTTCCGAACCATCTTTTGATTTAACCTACCCACAGACTTTCGCACTTGATCAGAACACCTTGAAAATTCATCTAAACATCAAACTGATTCAGCTTCAAAAAAGAGGGAAGGAAAAATAGTCGGCAATCGACGATTCTCCCTTCCCGCTACGTAATATCATGATTATCTATCACTCACCATAAACAAGCACCATCTTTGTTTTGTAAGAACGGATAGCCTCCATCAATTCCTGATTCATGGCATAACTTGCATCATCTACACTGTTATTAAAAGTCCACTTAAAATCGCCGCCTGCCATACGTCCGGCCTTCTCTTTAACCACGGAGGCCACTGATGATGGTTCATCAGGCGTATAGGCATACATAAGCGAAGCGTCGGTATCAAAATTATCATACGAAGTTCCACCCTGAACCGTTTTATAAGTTGTTGGCACCATTTCACTTCGTGAAGAAGCCTCATAAGCATCAAAACT
>JALNVE010000357.1 GCA_023227695.1 Paludibacteraceae bacterium | reverse complement strand
TTTCCGAACACAGTTCAGGGGCGTGGCAGACGTGAAGTTTTTCATGTACAGGCTTGCCAAACTTTATTCTTGAATCTGGGGATTCTTGTCCTTGTACCAACCCCACCTATCCGCTGATCCATTGGTTTGATCCAAACTTATTGAGTGAATAATAAACAATCAAATCTTGGATGATAGCTAAACTTTCATCATATCGGTTAGCAAAGGCTTTCATATTAAAATCAAAGGACTTTATCTCTTTCAGATATTCCTTTTGATTTAAAGGGTCTGTGTTTCTTTTCATACTTTGCTGGCATTAAATGTTAGGTTCTTAAGGTTCAATTATTCCACACAAAAAAGGCGTGGAAACTACTGAATATCACTGTCATGAGGTTCTCGACTACCTATACAGAATGATAAACAATAGCCCACGCCAAATTATTATAGACCACTGTTGTGATATATATGCAATTGACGTGAGCATCTTGCCTACTATCCTCTGTATTGAAATTGTCGAGATTTCATGACAGGATAATATCTTAAGACGCTCTATTTCTTTTTATAACTCCCTAAAGAGTTATTACAAATTTAATCGTTTTTTAATATCTACAAAGTATCCAGATTTATAAATCTTATTTATTGTTCAGTGTCATAGGCTTATTCAATAGAATTATACAAAACGTAAATATTAAACAAAGCATTGAAAATGTCCATGAAAGGGAGTAAATGAAAAACTCTCAAAAATCATAAGCAAAAGATTCTGATTTTGCTTCCTCTTTTTTCCTATCTTATCACTTATTATCATTAAATTTGCATAAAAGGCAATAAAATTGATGAAATTATCAACATCAAAGATGGAAAAAGAACTCAATAAAATAAAAGTTGTTTTGGTGTCTAAGAAAAAAACTAACAAGTGGCTCTCAGAGCAGCTAGACAAAGACCCTGCAACTGTCTCAAAATGGTGCACTAACAGCGCACAACCAAGTCTGGAGACTCTTATGAAGATTGCTGAATTGTTGGATGTAAGAGTCGAAGAACTACTTATACAAGATTAACATGAATTTAAAATCCGATGAATAATTGCAATAGCCCATATACAGCAGCTATAACAAGTGGTGGTTTATATGCACCGAATGAATGCATTTACTGCAGAGCGAGTACGCGCCAAGTACTTACTGCCTTTCATCGAGCATCTACAGTTCCGTGTCACCGAGTTGGAGATTCGTGCTGCTACCCTCTCCACCAAGGAGAACAAGCAGCTTGAAACCATGCGTAAGCAATTGGACGAGTGCCGTGAGTACCATGATCACCTTCAGGTCGTAGCAGAACAGGCCATCAGTTTCGACATTGATGATGGTGTTGAAGTCAATTATTCCAAGTTTGGTGATGTATTAGAAAAAATAAAATGAGTAAAGAAACACATATAGAGCATCTGATTAGACTGGTGAGGAAAGAGAAAGTATCTCTTTTCATCGGTGCAGGCTTCTCTTTAGAAGCCGAAGCACCCAGTGCGTGGAATTTGCAACAGGCAATTCTTGCAAAATTGCCATCTGAGGAATTGAAAAAAGCTCACGCTAATGATGCTCTTGATGTGATTTCTCAGTTCTTTGTAGAAGAAATATGTGAAGGGTCAAGGGCTGAATTAATGGAATTGCTTCAAAAAGAATTTGAATTTGAACCTAAATGTATGGATGATCATCGAGCATTAGCATCCATAAAACACTTTCATAATATTTTCACGACAAACTATGATACGTTATTGGAAGATTCTTATCCAATAGACGAACGTATAGTTGTTAAGAAGGACGAGGATTGTGCCTACATAGACGAAAAGCCAGTCAGAATATTTAAGATTCACGGCGATTTTACAAATCGTGATTTCATTGTTATTACATCTCAAGACTATGCAGATTTGAAGAAGCAAAAGCATAACAATCTTGTATGGAACGAGGTTAAGTCGGCTTTTACTAAAACAAATATTGCATTCATAGGTTACAGTCTATCGGATGAGAATGTCATCAATATGATTAAGTTCATCTCTAAACTTGTGAACCGTAATCAAAAACAGATGTTTCTCATTTCTCCTAGTCTCCCCGAAAGCAAAATACAGCAACTGGAGAAAAATCACGTTACATACATTAATGCGAAAGCAAATGAATTTCTCACCCAACTTAAGAAGGAGATTGATGAAAACATTGGCCCGGATTATAGGCATCACGATATATCTGAAGCGACGTTCACTAAATACTGTGAACAGCATGGATTTGACCCTGTAGTAAAACGTACGGAGCAAAAGAAGAAAGAGAATGAGATTGTAAACTATAAGCCATTGGAGGGTAAAAAGGTTGAACAAAAAGTCAATTTCAAATTAAAGAAGCAACATTTGGATATAGTTCAAGATTTTGACTTTGAAAAATATGGTAGTTTCATCAAAAGTAGAAATGTTCCGTTCCCAAATGTTCCTTATATTCGATTTGCTGGAGAAGACATATCTGATAGCAAATATATGGTGAATGGCCTTGTTATGACACGAGGATTAAGAGAGATTATAGTTGTCCCAACAATTAAGGATATGAACTTAACCATAAAAGTACCAGGACGCAACTTCATGGAGAAAGTCAAAGCACAAATCTATCGTCTGAATGACCAAAAGTTTATTGTACAATTCGATTGTCATATTTATACAGTTAAGATCGAATTCACACAGCATGGAAACCTCAGAAAAGACTTTTCATTCACATTTTCTTTTGAGATAAAAAACACATACACAGATAATAACCTTGCCATTAAATGGATAGAGTTCATCTGTGCTGTCTTCAATAAAGAGGATTTTTACATCAAAGAGTTTTCTTCAGAATCTTTCAATAAATCTGAAAAATGTACATTGAAAAACAAGAATAAATTCAATGAATTCAAAAAATACTATGATTTAATAAAGCGGGGATTCAAATTGATAATGCAACTTGAGGAGGAAAAAAATGGGTCAGGTAGAAAAAATATTTTTCAGAGCAGAAAGAGAAGAGAAAATCTCCCTCTTTCCAGTTGCCCTGTGGAGAATA
>JALNVE010000356.1 GCA_023227695.1 Paludibacteraceae bacterium | reverse complement strand
TCCTATGGTTTGCGGTTTCTCCTCTTCGATCTTCTTTTTCAGAAGATCGAGCATGATATGGTCTACCGAACAAGGCTCCTCGTTAAGGGCATTTTCCAATTCGTCGAACGTGTAGGAGTTGGATGCCAAACTCTCTGCATATTTAATAAGGTCGAAGTATGGAGACTCCATCTCGCGGATATAGTCGGCTATGTCTTCGACGAAAAGAGTGGCGAAATAACGGGCTTTGTCCTCAATGCCCGACACTCCGAATGCCCATTCCATATCAGCCAAGTTGTCGAAACGTGGGCCTTCAGGAAGTAACGTGCGGTTGGCAATACGTGGTGCTAATGTTTTCTCTTTACCCTGCAAAAAGCGGATAGTAGGTTCTACGCATTGGATGTATAGCTCTTTATTGTCAAAGATGCGCTTCATCTTCTTGCTTTTCTTTATTGGCGCAGTCTTCTCAAAAAGGGCAGTGATGAACTCTTTCGTGTACAGACGACAAACCAGCTCAATGCCTAAATCCATCTGTGAAACGGGGTGCCCGACTGATTCCAAATATCCCTTCAGAACGGCCGTTGACGGGTAAGGTGTATTGAGTTGTGTTAGTGGCGGTGTGATTAATAGAGTGTTCATCTTAATTCTCTTTTTCAGTTCCGTTCTTTACTAATGTGCAGATGCGGATGATGACGTTGACAGCTGCTTCCATCGAACTTACTGGTATAAATTCGAACCTGCCGTGAAAGTTGAGTCCTCCGGCAAATAGGTTTGGACAAGGAAGTCCTTTGAACGAAAGCATGGCTCCGTCTGTTCCGCCTCTGATAGGTTGGACTTTTGGCTTTACACCACAATCTAGCATTGCCTGCTTTGCTAAGTCGATGATGTGCATCTCGGGTTCAATCTTTTCCAACATATTATAATATTGGTCTTTAATATCTAACTGAATATTTTCTTCGCCGTATTTTTTTTGGAGATGAGCACAGATCTCTCTCATGTTAAGTTTTCTGCGCTCGAACTTGATGCGGTCATGATCTCTGATGATGTAGTTCAGTTTGCTCTCTTCTATTGTTCCCTCCATCTTGATGAGGTGGTAGAATCCTTCTTGACCTTCTGTCTTTTCAGGAACCTCTTTTGAAGGAAGCAATGCTGCAAATTCACGGGCAACGGTCATGGAATTGATCATTTTCCCCTTCGCATATCCTGGGTGGATGTTCCTTCCATGAAAAATAATGGTAGCTGCAGCAGCATTGAAGTTCTCGTACTCCAACTCGCCAATCTCGCCGCCGTCCATCGTGTAAGCCCAGTCGGCGTTGAACTCTTCAACGTCAAACTTGTCTGTGCCTCGTCCAATCTCCTCGTCAGTCGTAAAGGCAATGCGAATGGTTCCGTGCTTCTCTTCTGGGTGTTGGATGAAATGCTCCATAGCGGTGACGATCTCAGCCACTCCAGCTTTGTCATCAGCGCCTAAAAGCGTAGTGCCATCGGTTATAAGCAATTCTTGACCTATATATTTAGCCATTTCTGGAAAATCTTTCTCAGAAAGGAAAATGTTCTGTTCTTTGTTTAAGAGGATGTCCGTTCCGTCGTAAATCACAGACTTTGCTTTGATGTTTTCACCAGAAGCGTCTGGACTTGTGTCTATGTGTGCAATGAAACCGATGGTAGGTAGTTCTTCGTCGCTGTTGGCTGGCAAAGTTGCCATAACGTATCCGTTTTCAGGCTTGAGTGAGATGTTGCTCATTCCGATCTCTTTGAGTTCGGCTGCAAGTTCTTTGAGAAGAACAGTCTGTCCTTCGGTTGAAGGTGTTGTGTTTGAATCCTCGTCAGACTGCGTATTGAAGCGGATATATTTTAAAAATCTCTCTTTGACCATAGATTTGTGTAGTTATGAATTTTTTCGTTTTTCCTTTCGAAGAATAATGATAAGCACAGCCGAGAAGATAAGTGTCATTCCCAATCCGATTTGGATAGAGAAGGGCTCATCGTTTATCAATAATCCTAGTAGAACGGCAATCAGCGGTTCCGTTGTTCCAAAAACGGAGGTGAGTGTCGAACCTATGCGTTTCACAGACTCCACCAAAGCAATGTTGGAAATCACTGTTGAGACCAAAGATAACATAAAAACGAGAATCAGCGAAATGCTATCATTCATAAACTGCAAATCGCCTTGAATTGTTCCGAAAATGAATGAGTAGATGGATGCGATGCTCAAGACATAGAACGAGAACGATAAGCCGGTCAGCTTTCGTACGGAGAGTTGACTGATCATCACCAGATAAATTGAATAGATAAGTACGGCTGCCAATACAATCAAAATGCCCACAGGGTTCAGCTCATAATCTTCGTTGAATCCTAAAAGCAATACTCCGCATGCGGAGATGAGAATCCCGATGATGATCTTGATGGTGACCTTCTCTTTAAAGAAAAAAGCCATCATGAAAGCAACAGGAATAGGGTAAAGGAAATGAATGCTGGTGCTGATGCCAGTCGACAGATAATCGTACGAAATCATCAGCAGGGATGTGACAGATGGGTAACAGACACTCAAAACACAAAGTTCGAGAAGTTGTTTGCCGCTGATTTTGAAAGATGCTTTTTTGTAAAGCATCATAAAGAAGAGAATGATGGCGGCAGTCGCATAGCGGTAGGTCACGATTGTGTTCACAGAGAATCCGTTGTCCATCACTAATTTTGATAGCAAAGGCATCATTCCGAATGTGGCGGCTGCAATTATAGCAGCCCAGACTCCCTTCTTGTGTTCTGATATTTTCATTCTATTTCTTTTTCAATCTGCAAAATTATTCAAGATTCAAGAATTTGATTCACTTTGGTTGAAATGAATATCTTAAAAGTGGTCAAAAAAAACAGATAGGAAAGTCTTTGAATTTGAAATCTAAAAAAGTCCATAAAGACAAGGACTCCGATTCTTTACGGCTTTAAGAACTCGGGGATTCAAATTGATAATGCAACTTGAGGAGGAAAAAAATGGGTCAGGTAGAAAAAATATTTTTCAGAGCAGAAAGAGAAGAGAAAATCTCCCTCTTTCCAGTTGCCCTGTGGAGAATA
>JALNVE010000355.1 GCA_023227695.1 Paludibacteraceae bacterium | reverse complement strand
TTTTACGCTTGGCAATATCTCTCTTAATAGTTGATCTGTTTTCATTCCGCAAAGATAATGCTATTCATGAATTTTGGGGAATATTCTTGTCGCTATACCAACCCCACCTATCCGCTGATCCACTAAATTTCTACTGACCCCCGATTGGACCAATTGGTTTTTAGAGCTTAGCCCTAAAACAAAAAAAGTGGTCAAGTAAACTTGACCACTTCAGTGAGCCAGTTGGGGCTCGAACCCAAGACCCCATCCTTAAAAGGGATGTGCTCTACCAGCTGAGCTACTAGCTCTCCCTTGATTTGCTTTATTTTTCAAAAGCGATGCAAAGGTATGACATTAAATCTAAATTTCAAAACAAATCAGTTGTTTTTTTGAAAAAAAATCGCTTACAAACCCGATGAAATCAAGCAATTTCCTCTAATTGCTTGATATAGCGATAACAAATAATCAACGGAACAATTCCAAAAATTCCAAATGAGCAATCAATGAGCGTCCAATAAAAAGGAATTTCACGGATTGGTCCGCAGATAAATGCCAAAGGAAGATTGCCTACACACATAATCATAGCCCATTGTATGATCCATTTATTGCGTATCGGATCCAACAGCGGACCAACAAAAGCCACCGCTATACCGATATGAGCAAAAGCCAGCCAATCTGTGCCATATAGTAAAAACGGATAATTAATATTCGTCTCGATTATGCCATGCGTAACCGTAGCAATCCACAATGACAAACCGGTGTAGGCTTCCAATGGCTCAGTCAACGAAATGTCCATCCAGTCGCACAAAAGACGCATCTCCCACTCCAACGGGAATGCCGTAACGCCTGCTCCCACAAGGCACACTATAAAGAACACAAGCAAAAGCCTGATTTTCAAAAGCAATTTCTTTTCCATGTTATTCTTTTTCATACTTTATAAATTGAACAAATTCACCCTTTATCCTATCCCAATTGTATTTCTCATGAACGGCTAAACAGCCATTTTTACTCTGCTGAAGGTAAAAAGCCTCATCGGTAACATATCTTTCGATAGCCAACACAACCAAATCTTCCTTATGTGGATCTACCAATGTCATGAAATCCGCATGATCAGGAACTCCCTTTCGGATGCCCCTCATATCAGTATATACAGAGACTCCACCAACAACCATATAGTAAAACAGCTTTATAGGAAGTGATTTGTATTCTTGTTTCCGAACAACCCGCAAATCCAGAAAAATATCACCATCTGCTATGGCTTCGCAAAAAGAGCGGAAAGGCATATAATCCAAAAACTCATATTTCAGATTGGGCAATGCAGACTCTTCCAAAGAGACGTCTTTCAGATTTCCGATTACCTTTAACACAAAACTTTTTTCCGGATGCCTTTGAGCTATCTGCTTAACCGCACTCAACACACGTCCATATCCTTTTCTTTCTGAAAGAACACCAGAATAGAGAAACTTCCACGCCGAAAAATCTGTTTTAGTCTGAACTTGAGAGAAATAACTCAAATCAGGATAATAGGTCGTAAAGATATGTCTCTTCCAAAAAAACAATCTTCTGAAACGCAGAGATTTATAATATTCTCCGAAAACAAAGCCATCAGAAAAAAGTCCTGCATACAAATTGGCCGCATACAGAAGGGATGCCTTGACCCATTTTTTCAGCAAAGAGAGGCCTCTTAGATGCTGATCGGAAGGATACCATTCTGTAATATCGTAAATGATTCTATAGGAACCGATGGAAGAACGCACCTTTTTGGCTGCAAAAACGGCTAATGGCGTATCACAAATCACCACATCAGGTGAAAAGAGGGTTAACTCCTCACCTATCTTCTTCATCTTTTCGTTGTTCGACATCTGAGTCGTATCCAAATAGGTAGAGACGACCAATACCTCGCAACCTGCAGCAATCAAAGCCTCCCGCTGATGGAAATAGACACGCTCGTCCGTAGCCAGATGTGTTGTCTGGACAAACGCGACCTTCTTTTGCTGTTTTATATTTTTTGAAGAGTATTTCATTGCATAAATTGGAATTGCATTTTCATCAATGCCTTTTGATTACGTTACATTTAACTGATTTTCAATCAATTAAATCAACAAACATTTATCTAACCCTTTTCATCCAAAAAGCAGCAGCAAGTTATCAAAACTATTAATGATTATCGGCAATTATGCATAAAGAAATTGACATTTCAAATGAATTATTTATTGTTCAATTTGCCTTCTTGTTCTTTATCCATTCGTCTATATTCAAAAACATCGAAGTTAGTGAATCCCATATCAGTAAGCATCTGTTTGCTTCGCTGACGGTCTTCGTCGGTATTGAAATCGGGAATCAACGGGATGCGGATTAAGATACGGTCGGCCGGCACATACTCCAACAGCAGACAAAGATTGGAGATGACGCGGTCGTTCTTCTTCCCCGTATAGCGTTTATATATGTCGGGGTTCATGTCTTTGATGTCGACAATGTAATTATTCACTACCGAAATCGACTTCTCTACCGCTTTGGCAGGGACATTCAGAGAGGTCTCCACGGTCAGATTCCACGACTCGCCACACAACTTTCTGAATTTCGAAATGAACGAGATGTAGAGCAACGGTTCGCCACCGCCGAAAGTCACGCCGCCGCCCGTGGCCAAGAAATAGAGACGGTCAATGCTTACCTGCTCGAATAGCTGCTTGGGATCGTAAACTACCACCATGGTCTCCGGGTTCCACGACTGCGGATTCAAGCAATGCTTGCAGCGCAACGGGCAACCCCAGAATGCCACCAATGTGGTCACTCCTTTCCCATCTGTCGCCAAACGATGTCTATTTATTCCTATAAAAGGGATTTCCTTCTCCATAACTACTTTCCCGAATTATATTTTACGACGAAAGATTTCTGACTTCTCAGTATTCTCATCTATTTTCTGACGGATCTCCTTCAATATTTTACATGTCTGTTTACCGAGCATAAATCAATTATTACAATCTCTTTTTCATATCAAGTCCTAAATAAGCGTTACAGGTTTTATTGGACAAACATACTATGATTTATCCATTCCAGCAAGCTAGCTTGCTGGAATGGATATTTTTTTTGATTTGTATTTTTTTATTTTGA
>JALNVE010000354.1 GCA_023227695.1 Paludibacteraceae bacterium | reverse complement strand
GCAGAGTACAGGGCAGCAGATCCAGACTGGGACGGAACTTATAAAGGTAATGACATGCCATCAACCGACTACTGGTACGAGATTGATATTGAAGAGTTGGATAAACAGTATGTAGGTCACTTCACTTTGTTGAGGCAATAAAGGTGTTTTAGAAAAATAAGAGGTTGGTTTTTGAAAAAAAATCAACCTCTTATTTTTTTATATGGATGGAATCTTTTATTTATGAAAATCTTTTAGTAAAATTGCAAATAATTAGATGTAATTTATTTATATTTGTATTTAATTGTATATCGGATAGAAACTGTTTTTTTCTTAACAAATTGTTTTTGATCTGGTATGTTTAATAATAGATGGGTTTTATTTAATGATTTATTTCTGCATCAGAATCTATAAATGATGAGTGTGAGTATGTTTTATATGATTTCTTTATAGGGTGTCAAGAAAAGAAAAATATAAATGTTGAACATTATTCAAATCTTGTGTAGGTTTGAATACTTTATTGTTATGTTAATAAAATAAATGTTTTATAATAGGGAATTTAATAATATGAAGACAATGAATTTATACAGAAAAATTGGGTCTATCATAGCTTTTTTATTTATGGCTGTGAGCGTTTATGCTCAGGGAGGTGCTGCTACTGGCGTTCTTGTCTCTGGTACCGATTTTGCAGACAATGGTTCCAAAACGGGAGAGGCGTGGTATGGTTTTGCAGACATCTCATACTTGGGTTTGACATTAGGTGAAATAACCTCTTCTGTTAGTAATCCTCCAGGTGACCCTGATGATTTAGCTTGGACCGTTGCGGGTACTTCAAATTTTCATGATAATCCACAACAGGCGTGTACTTCTAATCCTTTTATGTTAAATGAAGTTGGATATGTGGATGAAGATGGTCATTTTTTGGTTTTTTCTACTCCAGCCAGCCTTACTAATCCTATGTTTGAATATAGAGGCTATGGATTTAAGCCAGGAAGTGATGTGACGGTAGAAATAAAGATTTGTTCTGCAGTAGATGCTGCCGGAGGAACTATAAAAGGACAAACAAAGAATAACGGTGTTATCTGTACAGGAGCTCAGCTTCAAGGTAAGGTTTATGTCAATCAAAAATATGCAGCAGATAATATCCATAAAGATAAAGATTTCCAAGTTGCTATTTCAACTGGAGGTTGTCAGGTGTTGACAATTACAGGTGCAAAAGCAAGTTCAGCCGGAGATGTTTATGTTACAATGACACCTAGTAATATATCATCTTGTTCTGCTTACATGATTGATTATATTAAAATTTATGGATCAATTGATCCTAAAATTTTAAGTATAGATGGAGAAGAAATTTGTGCAGGAGAACAGGCAGAAATAACTTCTGCTAATGAATATACAAATGCGAATTTGCAATGGTATAAAGATGGTGTTGCTATTGCAGGTGCAACAGGAAAGTCTTATTTATATGAAGGTCCTAAAACTCCAGGTGTAAATGCAACTTTTTATTTGGAAGTGACTCCAACTGATGGAGGTTCTTCTTTTAAATCTAATTCAGTTAAAATTTCTACAATTAAGTGTTGCGAAGTTACTGATCCTAATGATCCTAGTAAAATGGTTCCTGCATCTCGAAAGGTAGTATATAAGGATGATTTTGGTGAATTCGATTTGTCAGATAAAACTGGTCATACTTATAAAGTATGGGATTATACTGATATAAAGAATCCTGTTCAGGTTTCAAAAACAACAACAGATGTATTCAGATACTCATTGAATGATGCACCTTTGGGTTGTGCATACAATGGAGCTCCGGGTCCTATCGTGGATGGTGAGTATACGGTTGCTGGTCTTTTGACGGGTTATAATCCATATAATGGTATGGTAGGATCTTCTTTGCAATGGGCAGCTGATCTTCATGGTGTGAAGGCTACCCCAGGAATTCATTATGATCATTCGGGAACTCCTCAAGGTTGTGCTTTGTTGATAAATTGTTCTCCAAATACGGGAGGTCAGAATATTTATGAACGTGATATTACAAATTTGTGTCAGAACCGCCAATTGTTCTTTGAATGTTATATATCTATTTTTACTTCTTCTGCATCTGGTACGTATAATCCTGTTGATGTGACCGTTAAGCTTACCGAAATTGGGAATGTATCTAATTCTATATCAGAAAGAGCAACTCAAACATTGCCCGCAGAAGGTGGTACAGGAAACTGGGTGAAAATAAGTGGCCAAATTTACTTGCAAATGAATGATGCTGTGAAATTGGAGGTTATAAATAATCAGAATACAGACCAAAATGGTAATGATTTGGTTTTAGATGATATTATAATCAGAGCATGTGCAGCACCTTCTGTTCAAGCATATTTTGATTTGCCAACATTGGATAAAGATACTTCTTCGTGCGATAACTCATCTGATGAAATTAAGGTATTTGCAAAAACAACAGATATGTTAACTGCTTATTTTGGAGGAGAATCTAATACTTACTATCAGTATCAGTATTCTCTTACGCCAAAAGTAAAGACATCTTGGAAAAATGTTTCTTCAATAACTCAAGATAAAGAATTAAAGGTAGGAGCAAACCCTTTCTCTGGTTTAGTTGATGGTCAGGTACTTTATTTCCGTGTTATTGCTGGTGGTAAGTATACGATGGAGAATACTAATGAGGGTGATTTCAATGAGGATGATCCTTGTGCTAGTTATTCAATATCTGATGCAATTCCAGCTTATATTATTTGTCCAACTTGTACAGAACCAAAAGATCCTAAGATTACAGCAACGGGTGGAAAGGTTTCTGCTAAACAAGTTGATCTCTGCGATGGAGAAAGTACAATATTAACATCGAATGATATTACAGGTCTTGATAAGGATAATAATCCTTATACAGATTATACTATTTCATGGTTACGTCAAGGTTCTACAGAATCAGTATCAACTTTAGTTGCTGGTTCTGCTGCTAGTCCTGCTGTTGGAGCAAATCAACTCGAAGTAAAATATACTGATGTTGAAGAACAAGGAACAATGTATATTGTCCGTGTTCATGATAATTTTGAAACTTCAACTAAAACTTGTGATAAGTACGATACAATTGTTGTTGTAGCCAATCCGAAACCG
>JALNVE010000353.1 GCA_023227695.1 Paludibacteraceae bacterium | reverse complement strand
TACAAATATGAGCAAATTGTTGAAAATATTCAATCGTATTTTCATTTAAGTCACCACGCAATTTGACCCATTGACACTTAGTATAGTGAAAATACCACGCAATTTGACCTATACGCCAAAAAACTTCTTCAGAAACATCGTCCATATCAAAAAATTTTTCATTCCAAAAATTTCGACTTTTTATTCCTGTTATAAATAATGTATATGCAAAAGAATAAATGTCATTGTAATCATTAAATTGTTCTTTCATATTTTCCAAACTATCCCCACGAAAAATTGGCTGACAATTTTTACTTGAAAAAATGATATTACATAAATCATAAAATCTAGCCGTATCATCTTGTGATAATATTTCTTTTGTATGCGCATTAACCAAATTCCAATAATTTGTATCAATGAATGATCTGATATCCTTTTCATTGTTAGTTTTCATAACACTTAATTCTTTATTATTCAATAACTTTCAATTTTTCAAACAAGTCATGTTTTAATTTACTTTCCCCACCACGCACCCCACAGTAATCAGTCTACAATCTGTCAGGGCTTTTATGCCGTGCTTTACGCCACGGGGAATGAGGACATATTTGCGGTCGTGAATAAGGTGGAGATCATCATCAAGGGTCAGTTCCACGTCGCCCTGTTCGAAGATGAAGTGCTCTTCCATGTCGGCATGCACGTGGGCATCCACCACCTCTCCCGCACGAAGCGTGGTCATGGCAATCTGTGTAATGTTGCTGTCGGTCTCCGAATTACTGCACAATACCTTTTTGAGGCCGGCACCATGACTGGTTGCTACGCCTATCATACTATCTATATCTTTTATCATACATTTTAATTTTCGATGATAAAGGTACAAAATAATGTGCCTCTTTAGACGGAAAGATAATTTCTAAACTCAACCTATAATCAGAACCGAATAACAAAATATGTCTATATTTGTTTAACAATAGATGATTATGAACAGACTAGAAACAAACAGATTAATACTCCGTGCGTGGGAAGAGGCAGATGCCGAGGCTCTTTACAAATATGCGCAAGACGACCGCGTAGGACCCATTGCGGGATGGCCTCCGCACACAAGTGTGGAAAACAGCCTTGAGATAATCCGCACCGTACTTTCTACGCCAGAAACCTACGCCGTGGTGCTAAAGGCAACCAACGAACCCGTGGGCTGTTGCGGACTGATGTTTGCAGACACCATCCATACGGCAGAAGTGAAGCCCAACGAAGCGGAAATAGGCTACTGGATTGGCGTTCCCTATTGGGGACAAGGACTCATACCCGAGGCTTGTCGGGAGGTGATTCGTCACGCATTCGAAGATCTGAATCTGAAGGCTCTTTGGTGCGGCTATTATGAGGGCAACGAGAAGTCGAAACGCGTTCAGGAAAAGTGCAGTTTCGTATATCATCATACAGAAAAAGATGTTACAAGCCCTTTGGGCGACAAACGTACAGAACATTTCACAAAGCTGACAAGGGAGATGTGGGAAAACAGGAATTTCTAAACCGGAGGTTTTCGCTGCGGTTGTCTATGAATTATCAGTGGCTCTCTGTATAACCTTTTTGTATGACACAGAGAGCCACTGAGTTTACAAATTCACAAACCTAGCCAAACAATAACCACCACCAATTAACCAGCAATAAAGCACGAAGGCTAAAACGAAGGGTTTGAATCCGGCCTTTTTGAACTTCTCAATGCTAGTATCGGCACCCAAAGCCGTCATGGCCATGGTCAACAAGAAAGTATCGAACGTATTAATGAAACTCACCACATTCTCTGGCAACAGATCGAATGAATTAAAGCAGATAACAAGTAAAAATAAGACGGCGAACCAAGGCACATTGATCTTTCCGCGTTGCTCCGCACTGTTTTTCACACGTACCGAATGAGCTATGAAGAAGGTGATAATCAATAGCACAGGCACCAACATCTTCACACGAATCATCTTCACAATAATGGAAACGCTGGCAATCTCCGCCCCCATCGCATTTCCGGCACCTACCACGTGCGCCACCTCGTGAATGGTGGAGCCGGCAAAGATTCCCATCTGGTCTGCAGGCAGATTGAAAATTCCTGCTCGGTAAAGAATGGGATATAGGAACATGGAGAGAGTTCCGAAGATAACCACAGTGGCAACTGCAACGGCTGTTTTATAGGGTTTGGCCTTGATGGCACCTTCGCAACCCAACACGGCTGCCGCACCACAAATGGCACTTCCTACGGATGTAAGCAAAGCGATGGAACGATCCATCTTCATCAGTTTGCCCAAGAAAACACCCAGACAGATGGTCACGGTCACGATAATGGCGTCTATCACAACGGCTTTCATGCCAACCGCCATCACATCTTGAAAAGTCAATCTGAAACCATAAAGGATAATTCCGAAACGAAGAATTCGCTTGGAGCAAAACGTGATACCTGGCACCCAAGTTTCGGGCAGATTGTTTCGCAGACTATTGGCATAAACCATTCCGAGAATGATACCGATAATCATGGGACTGAAAGAGATCTGTTTAGCAAAACTCATGTCGCCAATGTAGAAAGCGGCACATGCAAATAGTGCCATCAAAAGCACTCCGTGAAGCATCGAACTTCTCTGTTCTGATATAGTCATATTATTCTTACCTTTAAGTTTTCGGGTGCAATAGTAAGAATAATATCAGTTCAGGGGTTATACAGAATAACTATGACTTATAACTTTTAGTTATGAATGTGCGGAATATTTTTGTCGGACCCTCCGTCTCACCGCGTTTTTCAACCATGCAGAACTGACGGTTCATCTTTAGGCCTTCGACATCCATCAGTTTGTATTTGCCCAGCAACATCCCCTCGCTCACGGCTTGGATGGATACAATGCCCATACTGTTGGTGTTTTCCACGTAATGTTTGATGCCTTCGGTTGTTCCGAAGCTCAGCTCAATATTGGATCAGCGGATAGGTGGGGTTGGTACAAGGACAAGAATCCCCAGATTCAAGAATAAAGTTGGCGTATAGGTCAAATTGCGTGGTATTTTCACTATACTAAGTGTCAATGGGTCAAATTGCGTGGTGACTTAAATGAAAATACGATTGAATATTTTCAACAATTTGCTCATATTTGTATCG
>JALNVE010000352.1 GCA_023227695.1 Paludibacteraceae bacterium | reverse complement strand
GAACCTTCTGGCTGGCTATAACATTTGATAACAAATAGCCGTCACTTATGACTGCCGATGATGTATCGTCGCACGACGATTCAATGGCTAAAATATTGACTGACATTTTATTTATATAAATTTCACTTTCTTTTCAGCAAATTCATCCGAAGTCCGCTGTTAATATTATTAAAACATGGTAACAGCTCGCTTCTTATCTGTTTTTATTTCTTATTTTTGTAAAGAAATAAATATGACAAAAGTATAAAAAAATTCATATATATATTACTGATTATAGCAGCATCTATTTTTTTGATTCTGCTAAGTGGGTATTTGGTTCTTAAAAACGAACGATTACAACAGAAGGTTGTCAAGACAGTCACAGAAAGTCTGTCAAACAAGGTAAATTCCAATGTTTCACTACAACACATTGATTGGAGTTTTCCTAATGGCTTCATTCTCGAAAACGTTTATATTGAGGATCAAAATAAAGACAGTTTATTGTCTATTGAAAGAACGAAAGTAACCCTAAACATCTGGGATTTACTGCATAGCAAAGTCTCATTCCGAACCATTCAGATGCAAGGCATGAAGGCTCATATATACCGAAACAAGAAGGAAAAATACAATTTCCAATTCTTTATAGATGCCTTTCAAAACAATGATCAGGATACAACACGCATAAAATGGTCAATGGATGTCGAGTCCATTGCCTTCGACGATTGTGCCGTATACTATCACAAAGAGGGTTACACTGCTCAAAAGAACCACTTCGACCCTAATGACTTAGGCATCTATTCACTCGACGGATATCTGCACGTCAGGTGCTTCACAAAAGACTCCATCAACGTTAAACTTCACAATATCAGCTTCAAAGAGAAGTCTGGCCTTGAGTTGGATGGACTTTCCACTACTTTCATTTCGAATAAAGAAAGCATGTCGTTCAATAACTTTGTGGCCAAATTACCCAATAGCCGGTTGTCGCTTAACGACGCAACTTTCCAACACAACAACTACGACGCATTCAAGGACTTTGTGAACGATGTATATTTCAACGTAGAGGTTGCCCCATCAAAAGTTAGTTTAAAGGACCTCGCTGCGTTTGTTCCCGCTTTTCAAAAAATTGACGAAGAGATCAATCTCGAAGGAGACATCAGCGGACACGTTTCCAAACTTTTGTTCACAGGCATGAATGTCAGATATGGAGAAAACACATCTCTGACAGGAAGTTTTATGATTGAAGGTCTTCCTAAAATCAAAGATGTTAGATTCGATGCCAAAATCAACGAGATATGCACCAACGTAAACGATATCAAGACGATTTCCAACACATTCTCAAAGAAAGAGATCAAACTGCCAAAAATGATGGACAATATAGGCAGAATATGCTATACAGGAAAAGCAAAAGGTGACCCTAACAATCTGATCGTTTCGGGTTCTTTGAGATCTGACATTGGAACTATTACCAACAACATCACCATAAAATCCTCCGACGCTAATCACTCAGGCTTTATTATAAAAGGTTCTGTTGAATCTAATAGCATAAAATTGGCAAAACTGCTAGGAGAAAAATCCGGGTTTGGAGATGCCTGTTTCAAAATGGAAGTAGACGTCAACAAGCAACTTAGCGGAGACTTACACCTGGATGCTGATGGAACAATCTGTTCTTTGACTTATAAAGAATACACATACAACGATATTATCTTAAAGGGAGATTTCAAGAACAAGGCATTCAACGGAAACATCACCATGAACGATGAGAATGTGAAGTTTGGATTCAATGGATTCATTGACTTTAACAAAGAGAAGCCAATCTTCAGATTCCAAGCCAACGTGGACGATGCCCAACTTTACGATCTCCACTTGGTTAAAACACCAAACACATCTCTCTCTTTCGATGTTGAGACCAACTTTGAAGGATTCAAAATCGACGATTTGGAAGGTTCATTTTCTATTGACAACATCGTTTTCAAGAAAAACGAGAAAGAGATTCTGATCAACAACATAAGCTTAACGGCAGAAAAAAGTGAGAATCACATCAAAACCATCAATTTATATTCAGACTACATAAACGGAACTTTGAAGGGACAATACCTCTTTACCACCCTTTATTTCAACTTGAAACAGTTGGCTAGTCAATATCTTCCGACATTGATTAAGCCAGAGGAAGAATTGGAGGAAACAGAGAAGAAAAACAATTTCACATTCAACTTCGAAATTGATAACACAGAACCGCTGAACGACATCTTCAAATTACCGTTTGTGTTTACAGAACAAAGTCAGATGTCTGGTTTCTATAATGACAACATCAACAAATTTAAGGTAAGAATCGAATCGCCACAGATTTCCATCGGAAAGACAAACATTGGCGATTGTACCTTCCTAATTGAGAATCCTCGCGACTGCGTCAAATTATTATTACGAGGCACTCACCTTCCTAACAACAGAAGACGTAACCCTTATTTCTTCTCGTTGAGTTCCAATATCAAGAACGACTCTCTGATGGCTGATGTACACTTCAGCAACGCCACAGAAGAGACTTACAGCGGTACGATTTCGCTCACATCTATCTTCAAAAGCTTAAACGAAGAAGGTCTTACGGCAGATATCCAGATAAACCCATCGGAAATCATTCTGAACGATACCATCTGGAAGATGCACAAGAGTTTGATTGAGCTTAAGCCAAAGGATGTAACCGTCAACAACTTCTATTTCAACCACGAAAATCAGAACTTACAGATTAACGGACATACTTCAAGTTCAGACGAAGATAGTATCACCGTACACTTCAGTGATTTACATCTGGATTACATCAGTGACATCCTGAATCAGAAAAGCATCAGCTTTGATGGTGTAGCCGACGGTGATTTCTATATTTTCCGTCTATTCAACAAGCCTTATTATCGAGGCGGACTGAATGTCATAGACGCCGCCATCAATGACTATACGATCGGTAACTTAGGGGTCACATCCCAATGGGAAGAGGACAAAAAATGCATTGCGTTTAAAACCACCCTCGACTCTGAATTGCCAAATAACACCATAGCTCATTCCGACATTTTTGGAGGTGTTTTTCTGGGCGACGACTCGCTTTACATAGAAGGAAAGCTGAAAGATGTTGACCTGAAATTCTTAAGGAAATACATCGGATCT
>JALNVE010000351.1 GCA_023227695.1 Paludibacteraceae bacterium | reverse complement strand
GTCAAAATAAAAAAATACAAATCAAAAAAAATATCCATTCCAGCAAGCTAGCTTGCTGGAATGGATAAATCATAGTATGTTTGTCCAATAAAACCTGTAACGCTTATTTAGGACTTGATAACTTTTAATCAGTTTTTAGAATGTCCATCCAAGTATTAAACTAGGACATGCAAATGTCTCGAATTCTGCACTTGATTCATCTTTGCCTGAAGCTGTTTCGTCATCGTCGTAAGATGTAGCTTTGAAACCGATTCCGATTTCGGCACCGATATAAAGTTGTTCTGCAAAGTAGTAGTTGAAACCCGTTACAATGTCAAATCCGAAAGAAACTCTGCTAGGTTCTGAAGTTTCTTCTTCGTTGTCATCGCTGTTATTGAAGGCAGCTACAAGCAATTTGCCTCCAACAAATGGAGCCAATCTGTCTGTTCCTTCAAATTCATAAGCAACACCAGGAGCAATAGAGTAATTACTTGCCGTAGTTGATTCGCCGTCAATCTCATAAGTGTGAACGCCGAATCCTAAGCCTAAAGTAAGTTTCCAGTTCTCGGTTAATGAGTAAACTCCTCTTAATTGTCCGCCTTCTAGTTCAATAGGAGCAGATCCAAAGGGTATGAAACCAACTTCCATTGAGAAAGAACCTTCTTCTGCTTTTATTTCACCTGAATTGGATTCTGTTGTTGCTTCTTGCTGTGGTTGTTCTTGTTGTTCTTGAGCGTTAACTGCAAATGAAGCAACCATTGCTAATAGAACCAAAATGCACTTTTTCATTTCTAAATCGTCTTAATTGTTATTGTATTGGTAAGCTATAAAGGCCGCATTCCTTAAAATCAAGCCTTTTTGTTATTTTAAATTAGAATGTCCAACCAAGTCTCAAGCTAGGGTAAGCTAAAGTCTCGAAACTTACATTAGACTCATCCGTTCCTGATTCAGTTTCATCATCATCATAAGATGTTGATTTGAAACCGATTCCAATCTCAGCGCCGATATAAAGATATTCAGCAAAGTAATAGTTGAAACCAGTAAAAGCAGTTGCTCCAAATGAAGTGCTGCTTGGATCTGTATTTTCACCTTCTATGTCATCGCGATTCTTAGCGAAAGATGCTAATAATTCACCTCCAATATATGGAGCCAATCTGTCTGTTCCGTCGAAGAAATATGAAACGCCTGGAGTGATTGTGAAATGTCTTGTTGTTGTAGTAACATCATCCACTTCGTAAGAGTGAACTCCGAAACCTAAACCTAGTCTCAAACTCCAATTGTCAGTCAGTGCATAAATACCTCTTAATTGTCCGCCTGCAAGTTCGACAGGAGAAGCGTCGAATGGAACAAAACCAATTTCCATTGAGAATGAACCCTCTTCTACTTTGACGTCAACAGAATTAGAAGATGTTTCTTCTGCTGGTTGTTGCACCTGTTCTTGTTGCTCTTGAGCATTAACTGTAAAAGAAGCAACCATTGCCAATGCGATCAAAATGTACTTTTTCATTTTTTTTAGTTGTTTTAAAAAGTTATAAAATATGACCTGTCTACCTCGAAAAAAAATCGTGCAAATTTAAAGCCACTTTTAATCGTATTTTGTTCTTTATTTCTTTTTTTATGTTCTATACTTCTTTAATATATGATTGTCTTTGCATAAGTTCGTAAATAAGAGATGTATAAGAGCTGTTTATGTCTTGAAAAAGTGCAAAAGGAGATGTGCGTTTTTAAGTTTTTTAGGTAAAAAAGAGATGTTATTGTGATTATCTGTTGCTTATTTTACTTAATTTTGTGACGCATAGATTTTTTTGTTTCAAATTGATCCAAATTGATTCAATGTCTTTTTGTTTCTTGTGAAAAGATGGTTTTTTGTGGGAAATGAAATTTTAGCAAATAGAAATAAATTCAATTTAAATAAATATATGGGACTTAATGATTTTTTATCCAAGTTGTTTGGAAATAAAGCACAACGAGATATGCGGGATATCCAGCCGTACGTTGAGAGAATTCAACAGGTTTATCCTTCAATCAAACAGTTGTCTAACGATGAATTGCGAAATCGTACCGTTGAAATAAAAAAAAAGATTCAGGACTATGTTTCTACGGAGAAAAATCGTATTACAGAGTTGAAGTCTCAAATCGAGGGTCAAGAAATAGAGGAGAGAGAGAAAACTTACGAGGAGATTGATAAATTAGAGAAGGTCGTTCTCGACAAATATGAGGATGTTTTGGAAGAGGTTCTTCCGGAGGTTTTCTCTATCGTTAAAGATACAGCTCGTCGTTTCACGGAATCAGAAGAGATCGTTGTTACAGCATCAGAAAGAGATAGACAGTTTGCTGAAGAGGGTCGTGATTTCTTGACATTGGAGGGAGATAAGGCAATCTATAAGAATCACTGGAAAGCAGGTGGTAATGAAATTGTTTGGAATATGATTCATTACGATGTTCAGCTTTTTGGTGGTGTCGTTCTTCATAAAGGAAAAATTGCTGAGATGGCTACCGGTGAAGGTAAAACTTTGGTGGCTACATTACCAGTGTTCTTGAATGCCCTTACAGGTAATGGTGTTCATTTGATCACTGTCAACGATTACTTGTCAAAACGTGACTCAGAGTGGATGGGTCCTCTTTATATGTTCCATGGTTTGACTGTGGATTGCATTGATAAACACCAGCCAAACTCAGACGAGCGTCGTAAGGCTTATATGGCTGATATCACATTTGGTACCAACAATGAGTTTGGTTTCGATTATCTACGTGATAACATGGCAACATCTCCTGTCGACTTGGTTCAACGTATGCATAACTATGCGATCGTGGATGAGGTCGACTCTGTTTTGATTGATGATGCCCGTACGCCGTTGATCATTTCCGGTCCAGTGCCTAAGGGAGACAATCAACAGTATGAGGCTCTTTGTCCTCGTGTTGAGAAGTTGGTTGGCCTTCAACGTGTAATGGCTACTAACTTTCTTACAGATGCAAAACGTTTATTGAAGTCTGAAGATAAGAAAGAGCAGGAAGATGGTGCTTTGGCATTGTTCCGTTCATATAAGGCTTTGCCTAAAAATTCTCCATTGATCAAGTTCTTGAGCGAACCGGGAATCAAGGCTATTATGTTGAAGACAGAGGAGTTCTATATGCAAGAGAACAACAAGAACATGCAT
>JALNVE010000350.1 GCA_023227695.1 Paludibacteraceae bacterium | reverse complement strand
TTCCGAACACAGTTCAGGGGCGTGGCAGACGTGAAGTTTTTCATGTACAGGCTTGCCAAACTTTATTCTTGAATCTGGGGATTCTTGTCCTTGTACCAACCCCACCTATCCGCTGATCCAATATAAGTTTCAAACTTCGTGAGTTTTTCTAAATGTTAAGTCAAGAACTGACAACTGCCAGTTCTTGACTTTTTATTGGTGGTCTTCTTTTATTTACAATTTGGGCACCAAGGTTTCAATTGTTTGAAGAAGTCATTACCCTTGTCGTCAACAAGGATGAATGCAGGGAAGTCTTCAACGTCGATCTTCCAGATGGCTTCCATCCCTAATTCAGGATATTCTACGCATTCGATGCTCTTGATAGAGCTTTGAGAAAGGATAGCAGCCACACCTCCGATTGTACCAAGGTAGAAACCTCCGTGTTTCTTACAAGCGGTGGTAATTACATCAGAGCGGTTTCCTTTGGCGATCATGACAAGAGATGCTCCATGATCTTGGAACTCGTCAACGTATGGATCCATACGGTTGGCAGTTGTAGGTCCCATTGATCCGCAAGGGTATCCTTCTGGAGTCTTAGCTGGTCCTGCGTAAAGGATTGGGTGTTTCTTGAAGTAGTCTGGCATGTCTTTGCCGGCATCCAAATGAGCCTTTAGCTTAGCGTGAGCAATATCACGGGCAACAATGATGGTTCCCTTTAAATTAATACGTGTGCTGACAGGATATTTAGAAAGCTCTTTTCTTACCTCGTCGATACCCTTGTCGAGGTCGATGACGATACCCTTGGAACCTTCTCCTTGTTTTCTATATTCTTCAGGAATTAACTCTGTTGGATTTGAATCCATATCTTCAAGCCAAATTCCGTCTTTGTTGATTTTTGCTTTGATGTTACGGTCTGCAGAACAGCTAACTCCCATGCCGATAGGACAAGAAGCTCCGTGACGAGGCAGACGAACCACGCGGATGTCGTGAGCCAATGCTTTGCCGCCGAACTGAGCACCTAATCCGATCTTCTGAGCTTCGACGAGCAATTTGTTCTCAAGGTCGATGTCCCTGAATGCACGACCAGTCTCGTCGCCGGTTGTAGGCAAGTTGTCGTAATATTTGATAGAAGCCAACTTAACTGTAAGAAGGTTCTTCTCTGCAGATGTACCACCGATAACGAAAGCGATGTGGTATGGAGGACAAGCCGCAGTACCCAAGCTCTTCATCTTCTCAACTAAGAAAGGAAGAAGAGTTCCTTCGTTTTGGATAGTTGCTTTTGTCATAGGGTAGAAGTATGTCTTGTTAGCAGAACCTCCACCTTTTGCAACCATGATGAATCTATATTCAGAACCCTCTACTGCCTCTATGTCAATCTGAGCTGGCAAGTTACAACGGGTATTAACTTCGTCGTACATGTTCAAAGGTGTGTTCTGAGAATAACGAAGGTTGTCTTGTGTGAATGTATTGAAAACACCTCTTGACAAAGCCTCTTCGTCTTCAAATCCGGTCCAAACATGTTGACCTTTTTCTCCGTGGATAATGGCTGTGCCTGTGTCTTGGCAGAATGGCAAAATACCTTTGCATGCAACCTCGGCATTGCGGAGAAATTGTAATGCTACGTATTTGTCGTTTTCAGATGCATCAGGATCTTTCAAGATTGCTGCTACTTGCTCGTTGTGTGCACGACGGAGCATGAACTCAACGTCATGGAATGCTTGCTGCGCAAGTAAAGTAAGAGCTTCTTTTGAAACTTTTAGAATTTCGTGTCCCTCAAAATTGCCAACGCTGACGCCTTCCTTGCTCAGCAAATGGTATTTTGTATCATCCTTGCCCAATTGGAACATAGGCGCGTACTTAAACTCTGGTGTAGCCATTTCTTTATTGTTGTTTTTATGAGTTAATAAAATTCTTTTTGATGGGTTGCTACTACGGTTTAACCCGAATATAGCAACGCAAATTTAAAAATTATATTAAGAAGCTGCTTCTATTTTAGGCAAACTATTTTTGCGTAAAAAACAAATTATAGTTTTCATTGATTCTTTGAATCTCTTTTTTGCCATTTTTAACTATTTTGTTCGTCAGATGGTTCTCTGTTTTTTAATTAAGAGAAAAAGTCCGTGGACAGTTTTAATCCACGAATCAACACTAATCGTTTTATTTTAGGCCAACTAAAATCAGGAATAGTTTTGAGTTGTCCAATTCGTAGCTAAAAATTATCTCAAATAATCTAACGATATGATTGAAACTGATTCTGATTAAGCGAATAGATTTTGTTTGTGTTGTCCAATAAAAAAAGCCGTTCCAACATAATTGAAACGGCTTTTTGAATTCTATGAAAGAAGCATCTTATGCATCGATTGTTGCATAGGTTGCGTTGTCTTCGATGAATTTACGACGAGGACCAACCTCATCACCCATTAGCATGGAGAATGTATAGTCTGCCTCAGCAGCGTTGTTGATGGTGACCTGTCTCAAAGTACGATGTTCTGGATCCATGGTGGTTGACCATAGTTGCTCAGGGTTCATCTCTCCTAGACCTTTGTATCGTTGAACGCTGACCGAATTCTCGTTTTTAGATCCATATTTCTCGATGAAAGAAATACGTTGCTGCTCATTCCAGCAATACTCTTCAACCTTACCCTTCTTGCAAAGATGGAGTGGTGGTGCTGCAATGTAAACGTAACCTTTCTCAATTAGCTCTCTCATGTGTCGGAAGAAGAACGTCAATACCAATGTGTCGATGTGGCTACCATCGACATCGGCATCGGTCATGATGATGATCTTATGGTAACGAAGCTTGTCCATGTTAAGGGCTTTCGCATCCTCATCAGTTCCGATCGTTACACCGAGAGCTGTATATATGTTACGAATCTCTTCGCTTTCCAATACTCTATGCTGCATGGCTTTCTCCACGTTCAAGATCTTACCACGAAGTGGTAGGATGGCTTGGAACATACGGTTACGTCCTTGCTTTGCTGATCCACCTGCAGAATCTCCCTCGACGAGGAATAACTCTCCGTTTTCAGGGTTCTTGTCTGAACAGTCGGCCAGTTTACCAGGAAGTCCGCCGCTTGACAAAGGAGACTTTCTCTGAACAAGGTCTCTTGCCTTGCGGGCAGCGATACGTGCACGGGCAGCCAAAATTACTTTTTCGACAATTGTTTTAGCCTCTTTTGG
>JALNVE010000349.1 GCA_023227695.1 Paludibacteraceae bacterium | reverse complement strand
TCCTTCTATGTAATTAGAGAAATAACTCTCGAAAAAAGCAAATATATTATATTGTTCCACTTTATTGCACAAAGACCTACGTTCTTCAAAATGATAACTATTCAAAGCATCAAATAAAATACAAAATTTTTTTTCTCTTTCTTCATCATAAGGAGATCCTTTTGCTAATGCTATTGCAGTATTAGATCTTAATGCACTTACTGGATGAGTTGATAATAATGCGGATATCTTCCTATTTATCTTACTAAATTCCTTGTCGAAATTTAGTTGTTCGGCTATCTCCCTCAGTTTTTCCCTATAATCATTAATGCCAGATTTTCCATCTCTAATTAGGATGTTTTCTAAATTTTTCTCAACTTCTTTTTCTGCTGCTTCATCATTTCGTCTGGTTTGCATACATTCTAACATCCATCGGTATTCGCTAGATACATAGATATTGTAGGGTAGTTTCAAATCTGAATCTAGGGCTTTTCTTCCATTTATTATATGAATGATAAGACCAGGAATGCTAGTGTCATTTCTTGAAGACAAAATAGAAGTTATGAAAACATCACCTTTTTCTGTTGGTTTCAGTTGTTTTGCAGTTATATGACTCAAAATCGAATTAGAATACCTGGCTCCTACAATATCAAGCCATTTCCTCTTAGTAATATTTTCAATGGAATCCTTAAAATTACTTGTATATATACCTGAAGATATTTTTCTAATCAGATTTTTCTTTAATAATCTTTGTATATTCTCCTTTCCAAGTTCACTAGTAAATACAATTTCTTCCATAATACAATACTTTTATTCGATGAAACAGCAAATTTAATGAGTTTAACTCACTTTTATTCGATGAAACAGCAAATTTAACTCACTTTTATTCGATGAAATTTTTTCCGAAAGTAATAGTCGGAGACTTTTTATTAAGGCGAGTGTAATTTTTTAATCTCGACGAAGGAGAGATTTGGAATAAGATATAAACTTTCAGGAACTGGAGTGCGGAAGAGAGAAAATGATTATCTGAAAGTTTATTCCTTTATTTATTCAGTTTATTCAAATTAATATATTAGTGGCACAAACTACACAACTAACGAGGGTCTAGCCCTTTATTTTCGTGAATATTGTAGGGAGGTGAACTACACAACTAAATGGGAAAGTGGGAGGTGAACTACACAGCTAAATGGGAAAGTGGGAGGTGAACTACACAGCTAATAATGGAAATAAAGAGGAAACGTCTGTTTTTGGCAATATTGTCTATTCGATTTCATCTGGACAGAATATGGGATGCAAACTACACAGCTATCGTAAAGAAGTCTTTATATTTATTCCCTTTCATAGTATCATAGTATTTTTGATACTGGTGGTGAGTTTTAGTAAGGCGAGAGTAATGTTATAATCTCGACGAAGGAGAGATTTAAAATAAGTCATAAACTTTCTGATGATGGGTTTAAAGAGGATGAATGGTAAGAGGAAAGTTTATTCCATTTATTCTAGTTATTCTATATTAATAATATCATGTACTGAATTACACAACTAAGCTACTGAAAATCTAATAAAATGGCAATTTCATACATGTAGCGAATTACACAACTAACCGTGGATTATGTAGCGAATTACACAACTAAACCGTGGATTATGTAGCGAATTACACAACTAAACCGTGGATTATGTAGCGAATTACACAACTAAACCGTGGATTATGTAGCGAATTACACAACTAAAACCTATTTTTATCGCTACTCCTGTAGCGAATTACACAACTAAATTGGAATGGGAAACTTCTACAACACAACATAAAACCATGGATTATGTAGCGAATTACACAACTAAAACCTATTTTATCACGCTGTGTGGCGAATTATACAACTAAATTGGAATAGAGAAACTCCACTACACAATATAAAAGCGTGGATTATGTAGCGAATTACACAACTAAACTTTATATTTTCTCCTGTTCATGTAGTGAATTACACAACTAAACAAGCTAGATTCTATCGCGCGAAACAAAATAGTATTATGAACGGCTTTTCTGAGATCTTATTAGAGAAAAATCTATATCATTTCCCTTGTAAGGAACGGCATACACGTCTTTATACACCTCCTTAAATATAGAAAACTTTCCTATTCTTATATATTTTTGATTACTATCTAATATTTCTTGATCATACATATCCTTGTCAGACATAAACCATTCGATAAAGTTTTCCTCCTGTTCTTGTGTTAATTTGCCACGAATAATATCTGTTCCATAATTTGAATTAATTTTACCGTAGTTCATTTCACATCTTGAAAGTAAGGTAAACAAGAACTTTGCTCGCAATTTTTCATCATATTCGTCAAGTACTTCATTTGAAAAATGAAATTCAATTGAATATTTCCACCTACTGTTTTCTTTGCTTTTTACGTACTTATATTGGAAAGGTGTATTTGTCAGTTGTTTCTGTATCTTATTTAGTCGTTTGGTTAACGCTCTCTTCTTTTCTGTACTTTCTGTACATGTGATTCTAAGAACATCACATAATTGATCTACTGTGGTAATAAACGTATTGTTTTCCTCTGCCCAAACTTTTTTCTCTTTCATCGTGTTATATCGAAGATTCCGAATAATAGTTATCATCTTACATATCGTAAGATAGAAAGATCTATTGACTCCCATTATGTCAATATGCTTATCCGTGATCCTATTATAATCCTCATAGTCAAGAATAAAATATTCTTTGAATATGTTCTTTATAAATTTTTTAGAAAACTCAACAACATAAGTTCTTTTAGTTAATTTATTAGTACTTCGGTCATAATTTACATATAGATAATCCAACAAAGGAAAAGGTATAAATTCATCTCTACCTTCTCTTCTCCTAGTTACAATTACAACCTCTTTTAAAGACCGAAAAAGAGCATATTCAAATACAGAGTCGAAAACATGGTCATTAAGAGTGGGAGGATCTTTCAATTCGGTTATAGTTCTCTGTAGAGTTGTCCTTTCATAACCCATTGCCTCGCAAAAATCATTCATAGTGAATTCAAATTCTCCAAATAGATTTACATTGAGGCGATTGTAAGAATAAAAGATCATCAAATCTTGTATAATCGCTGCACTGTCATCATATTTTTTAAAAAGAGCTCTGCTATCAAAAACGAAAGACTGTGGTACTCTTCCGTATTTCCTTAATGTTAAATTTTTTTCTTC
>JALNVE010000348.1 GCA_023227695.1 Paludibacteraceae bacterium | reverse complement strand
TCCAGTTCAATCGATACGATGTTTTGGTTAGATCCATATTCGACGAAGTATTTATCATCGGTATTATTATCAAATGTGATATAATAACCAACTTCTTCGTTTCCGGTTGTCCATCCATCTTTTCCACTCCAAGAATCATACATCTCTAAGGTGTATTCAAAAGAGTTAGAAGAATTGCTTATATACTCTCCTGACATAATAGAAACAACACCAGAAGTCTGTTTTTTATAACCTTCAACAGTTATCTCATTGGATAAAATTCTATGAACAGAAGCATCAGAAGTATAACTAATTTGACAAGCGTATACATAATTAATGCCGTTCCCATTAGGAGAAACTTCCAATTCTTTTTCAGTAGCTCCTGAGATAGTTACCCACGAAGAAAGAGTGTCTATACGTTTTCTCCATTGATAAGTAACATCCTTTTCATCAAGTTCAATATTATTATACAGAGGCATATTCTCTGTTTGAATTGATATCTTCTCAGTAGGACAAGCCTTTATTGAACTACCATATTCAGAAGTAATTGTGAAATCAGAAGTGAAACCTTGGTTGACAGGAATAGCACCACAGAATTTAGCAACACAGATTTTATCGTCAGATATAGTCACATTTCTACTAATACAAAAACCTATTTCAGAATTAGCGTCAGCAAGTTCCTTACTGATGCTATATTGATGACTTTGCGTTGTTTTACTAGCCAACAAGGCATCATTCATATAGAAACCCCATTTTAAGCCATCAACAGCGTTCATATCCTTATCGTCTGAAACAGTAACAAAAGCGTTAGGTTCTCCAGTCTCATAATCAGCTAGGCTTATAGCTGTAGGAGAGATAGAGACGTCACTAGCGGAGAAACTGAGATCAGGGATAACAGTCACCTTTACCGGTGAAAATTCTTTTATATAAGAACCACCCGAACATCCATTATCAGAAACTGTAAATTTATACCAAGAATCTTTTTTCAGATTATTGTCAACATAAGTGATGTTGTCGCCATTAGAACAATCGACGTATGTCCCGTCTTGATCAGAAGACTTACTCCATTGATAAGAATAGTCACCAGATCCACCTGTTAATGCGTTTTTATTAAAACTTAAAGACGCATTTTCCTCATAACAGATAGTACCTGAAGATGCAGAAGGAACATATAAAGATGTTATCTTTTCCCTTGTATAAACATTAACAACATCTTCGATCTGGCTACATAAGACAGTTCCAACTCTGTATGTCGTTATTCTCTTAATAACATGTTTTACTCCGTAGTCAGAGAATGTCAGATTACTTAGAGAACTCCCCACAAAAGTAGAAGATTTGTCATCAATAATCCACTCATAAGATAATCTTGAATCCTCCACGCTTCCGGCAGCAGGTGTTATTGTAATGGCCTCTCCATTACATATAAGATAGTCTCCCTCTTGGTTTTTAGTATAGCCATTAACTATTAAGTTAGTGTTTTCAAGAGGTTTCATTATCTTATTTCCCGCAACAGTTATCGTTGAAGATTGACTACAACCATTAATATCATCACTTTTTGATATATAGAAAGTGACGTCATTGTTATTATTAGCAGCAGGAATGGAAATAATTGCAGATGATTTCTCAGATAAAATAACGCCGTTTTTATCAGAGAAAATATATGAATAACTTCCGGGATCTTTTATTGAAGCAGTAAACTCACCTCCTTCCATTAAACAAGAAGAAAGACTCAAATCATTTAAAGATGTTTGTAGGTTCTCACCTACATTAACGGCAATTTGATTCTCACTGGAGAATTTCTTTCCGCAAAACTCCATTTGTGCTGTAAGAATAAGATTCTTATTAAATGAATATCTGTCATTCTTAGAACTATTTACAACCTCAGCTGTTTCCGGATCAGTCAAAATATACGTAGTTGTAGGAACTTCCACGTTATATTGTTCTGTAAACGAAGCGTTGCTATATGAATAACCAAAATAGGCTGTTTGATTATAACACAATTTTAATGAAAGGGGAGAACTAGCAACAGCTTCTCCTGACGTTTTGATATTTACCTTAAATGTTGGCTCCTCATAAGGCATTACTTTTCTATAAGAACTAGAGCTCTTAATTGATCCATTCCCCGATTTTGAATAAACGGTCCTTCTTATATAGATAGGAGTTTCTATGGATGAAATTGCCCCACTTTTGAGATCTTTCATCGTTAGATCTGTACCCACAATCTGTGCCCAACTAACAGAATTTGGATCAGGAGTGGATTCCCAAACATATGTATATATTCCGTTGGTATATCCACCCTCCGGAGTATATCCAGAAAAAGCTGGCAAACTTGAACCGGAACATACATAGATGGTAGGAATGTCGTCTATTAATGTTTCTCCTTCACCTATGATAATGTTGTTGTAAATGTCATCAATTTGTCTGATTTGCAGATAAACTGGTTCGCTTTCACATCCATTCAGTTTCTTCACCAAGTAAACAGAAGAATTTCCGTATTTGGTTTGACATTCGATCAGAGAAGTAATTTTCTCAGGATTAAAAGGATTTCCCCATTGTGTAGATAATTTCTGGTAAATAGGTCCAGTCTCAAGATCATCAGAAGGAGTAACAAGATAATATTCATATCCAGATTTTCCCTCCTCTATTATAGAAATCAAAACGGTTGCATCTTTTGTTGTCTCGATTTCTAAGAAATTGTCCTCTTGTTTGGTAATATTGGCATTTTCTACATTAAATGCCTGAGCCGACAAAGTTGGTTTGTCCTTAACTTCCTTTAATGCGGACAACTTGATAGTCGTTCCACAACCATCTGTTACGGATACATTATACGTAATATTCTCGGTAATGACATCATTGCAATGAACAGAATTACTTGATTCGGTTAGTGTCTGAGAACCTTTTTTCCATAAATATGTAAAATCGTTCTCTTTTGCTGATCCTTCTTTCGAAGAATATACAAGATTCGTTGTTGGTAAAAATTCAACAGTTACCGATCCTGCATTTTCGCCAAACGATTCGCCATAACAAATCTTTTCTGTGTCTGTAATTGAGAAATTCTCAGCAGTTATAGGAGAATATCTGTTATATACAACATAAGACTGCCACTCTGCACTGGAACCAACAGCATCACAATATATTGTCTTATTAAACTTTGTAGATTTCACTACTTGTCGAAATAGAGTTGTCCCTTTAATAAAGGAGTAAGGAAGACATAAT
>JALNVE010000347.1 GCA_023227695.1 Paludibacteraceae bacterium | reverse complement strand
TCGATAATAAAATAGACTCTAAATATGTTTGGAGAGATTTGAATGGTAATGGTATTACTTTAAATACCGCTGGTAATGAGTGTGTTAATAATAGATCGGATATTTATACATACAATTTTTTTCATTCCCTTTCATTTTATCTATTTTCCCATTCAAAGTAGTTACATCTTTATCGTATTTTCCTTGTAGGTCGTTTATTTTTGTTGTAAAATCGGTTTTTAGTGCTTTTTTTTCTGCTTTTAATACGATGTATCAGCCAAAAGAAGGGCAAAATATTGGGATTTTAGGCGAAAATTCTACCGTAAGAACGAATTATTTAGAAATAAGCGACTTATGAACCTACCTTGAAATTTGGGTGATGATTTGGCGATGGTCATAATTTCTGCGGTTTGCTGTGCCTTGCTTCGCTGTCAAATAACTCTTTTCGACTGCAAAGGTAATACATTTCTTGGAAATCAAGCCTTTTACCAAATAAAATTGTGTATTTTTGCACCCAAATAAGGAGAAAATCTAATGAACAGGATAAAGGAAGTATTGGACGAGAAGGGCATTAGTCAAACAGAATTGGCAAATATGCTTGGTAAAAGCTTTAATATGGTCAATCTATATGCAACAAATAGAGTTCAACCTCCTGTGCCTGTTTTATATCAGATTGCGGAACTTCTTAATATAGATGTTCGCACGCTCCTTGTACCTAACAAAGTAATAATTTAGAATGAATAGTAAATGAGCAAAATACGATTCATAGATTTATTCGCTGGAATTGGAGGTATCAGAAAGGGCTTTGAATTAGCTTGCTCTGAAAAAGGTATAGAATCAGAATGTGTTTTCACATCTGAGATAAAGCCTTATGCAATCAACATACTAAAGCAAAACCATCCTGAAGATAAGATTTCGGGGGATATAACAACTGTGAAGAACTCGGAAATACCCGATTTTGATTTTTTATTGGCAGGATTTCCTTGTCAAGCTTTTTCGGCTGCAGGAAAAAGATTAGGCTTTGAGGATACACGTGGCACGTTGTTTTTTGAGGTAGCAAGAATCATCAAAGAAAAGAAGCCTAAAGGATTTATCCTTGAGAACGTAGAAGGGCTTGTAAATCATGATAAAGAAAATAACAAAGATGAGATTGGAAAAACACTCCGCACCATCTTGGATACATTGAAAGAATTGGGATATAAGGTTTCTTGGAAAGTGCTGAATTCCAAGTATTTTTCTGTACCACAAGAACGCAAACGTATCTATATAGTAGGAACCATGCGGGAAGCACCAAATTTGGAACATTTTACCCCTGTAGAGAAAAATCTATCTACAATATTGGAATGTG
The DNA here is from genome assembly GCA_023227695.1 of Paludibacteraceae bacterium. Taxonomy (GTDB): domain Bacteria; phylum Bacteroidota; class Bacteroidia; order Bacteroidales; family Paludibacteraceae; genus RGIG10190. Next base: position 1,877 of record JALNVE010000347.1, on the reverse strand, counting down.
GGCTTCCAACGGCACATTCTCCATTCATTGATTTGGTATTAAAGAACTATCCGATGGATTGTTTATATGGAAAATCATTTAAAGATAAAAGAGGTGGAGAGGATAACATACATAGTTGGGATATAGGTTTGAAAGGGTCTGTAACTGATACGGAAAAGACGCTTTTGGAAACAATTCTAAGAGAAAGAAGAAAGAAAAAATGGGCGGAAGAGTATGGCATTGATTGGATGGACGGAATGCCATTGACTTATAATCATATCCAATCATTCTTTAAACATGATGATTTACAGAAATTGCTATCGGGATTAGTAAGAAAAGACTATTTGAAGCGTGAATATCCCAAACAAAGAGTAGGGAATAAGAGGGTACAAGACGAAAATTTACCTCTCGGTTATAACATCGTTGCAGGAAAGATGTCTTTTGAAATTAACAAAGTATTAGACCCTAATGGAGTTACGCCAACGTTGGTTGCAATGGATATGCAAAGATTATTCGTTGTTGATGGACAAGGTCTCAGAACGCTGACATTGCGCGAAGGATTAAGATTATTTGGATATCCCGATGATTTTAAATTTGAGATAACCAAAGATTTAGGATATGATTTATTAGGTAACACTGTTGTTGTTCCAGTAATTAAAGCTGTGGCAACAAGAACTTTAGATGTAATATAAAAAAACGACAGTAATGATTTTAGATGCGCAACAAGTATATGACAGACTTGTAAATGAAGATAAGATTCTGGAACTACAAGGACAAATTAAATTCTTTTTCGGAGATGTGGATATTATAGTCAAACAAAAAGATGTAGTAGGTAATATTATTCAAGAATGGTTGCAAGGATGGTTGGATAAAAGAGGAATAGAATATGCACCTTCTGAAAATAGCCAAATGCCTCCTGACTTCTTTCTGAATCCTCATGATAAAGAGAAAAATCTGCTTGAGGTAAAAGCCTTTAACAGGTCTGCTTCACCGGGGTTTGATATTGCAGACTTTAGGATGTATGAAGAGGAAATCATTGAGAAACCATTTATGCTTGATGTCGATTACCTTATCTTCGGATATGACATGAATGATAATGGAGTGGTAACGATAAAAGACCTTTGGATAAAAAAGGTATGGCAGATAACAAGACGAATGGCGGAATGGCCTCTGAATCTACAAATCAAACAAAATGTCGTTCACAAAATAAGACCTGGGGTTTGGTATAGCAATCAGAAAGGGAATATTCCAATGTTCCGAAGCCTCGAACATTTCATATCAGCGATTGAGGAAACCGTTTTCCAAAATCCCAAGACTCATAATACGGCAGGAAATTGGAAACGTTCGTTTGTGTCCAGTTATGAGCAATACTATGGCATAAAGTTGAATATACCAAGATGGAGCGATATAGTAGATCAATATTGAGAATACAATAAACAATGCCCTGCCGACTTTCGGCATGAATATCGGGTATCCAAAGGGACACCCTTTGGCTCATTGGGGTGTTTTTAGCAAAGGAGCGTAGCGGTTGCGTGAAGAAAACGCCCTAATGAGCTATGGCATTTCTCATCTGAAATGCTTATGCCAACCGCTAAGGTTTGAAACCTTTACTAACCTTCCGCCCTGCGGAATGAACTTGCCTTTTCCCCATTTAGTTGTGTAGTTCACCTCCCTTTTTCTCTATTTTCAGGGTTCCAGTTGTGTAGTTCACCTCCCTTTTCAAAATTTAGCTGTGTAGTTCGTTCCTTTTTTTGACATACGGTTTTATTGCGATTTATACTTGTTAATTTACAATAAAAAGCCCACCCATAACCCAATGACAGAACAATCCCTCCTGATTTCAGGATGGACAGTTCTTCATCTATTAAGGGAAAAAGACAATGTATAATTCTGCAATC
>JALNVE010000346.1 GCA_023227695.1 Paludibacteraceae bacterium | reverse complement strand
TTCAATGCGAAAATCAAACTTTTCAGGGCTAATCTGCGTGGGGTCGTAGATAAGAAGTTCTTCCTATTCCGTATCGCGAATATTTATGCTTTTCCCCACTAAATTTCTACTGACCCGAGAGTAGCCTTCGATTAGGCTACCGCCAAAAACGACGAAAGACAAACTTTAGAAGTCTGTCTTTCGTCGTTTGTCGAGGTGAAGGGATTCGAACCCCCGACCCTCTGGTCCCAAACCAGATGCGCTAACCGGACTGCGCTACACCTCGAACAATTGCTCTGGGTCTATTTCCCTTTTGCGATTGCAAAGGTACTGTCTTTACTTGAATGTGCAAAGGAAAATGTAAAAAAAATAAGGCGACAAATCGATTTTTTTGTCGCCTTATTTTGTAGTATATCTAAGTGATTAGAACTCTGCAGTTTTTGGTGTACGTGGGAATGGAATCACGTCGCGGATGTTTGTCATACCAGTTACGAATAACAATAGACGCTCAAATCCAAGTCCGAATCCTGAGTGAGGACATGTACCGAATTTTCTTGTGTCAAGGTACCACCACATATCCTTCATAGGAATGTTAGACTCCTTGATACGTGCCATCAACTTGTCATAGTTCTCTTCACGTTCAGAACCTCCGATTATTTCGCCGATAGTAGGGAAGAGCACATCCATTGCGCGGACAGTCTTTCCATCTTCGTTCTGCTTCATGTAGAAGGCCTTGATCTCTTTTGGATAGTCTGTCAAAATAACTGGTCTCTTGAAATGGTTCTCAACCAAGAATCTCTCGTGCTCTGAAGCCAAATCGCAACCCCAGAATATAGGGAACTCGAATTTGTGACCCTTTGCAACGGCATCTTCCAAAATCTTGATACCTTCAGTATAAGGCAATCTTACGAAATCGTCTTTCAAAACACCTTCCAATCTTTCGATAAGTCCCTTGTCGAACATGTCGTTCAAGAACTGGATGTCATCGTGGCAATTGTCCAAAGCCCACTTTACGCAATATTTGATAAACTCCTCTGCGAGGTCCATATTGTCTTTGATATCGTTGAAGGCAACCTCAGGCTCAATCATCCAGAACTCAGCCAAATGTCTTGGAGTATTTGAGTTCTCTGCACGGAATGTTGGTCCGAAAGTATAGATGGCTCCAAGCGCTGTAGCAGCAAGTTCGCCTTCGAGCTGACCAGAAACAGTCAAACTGCTCTGACGTCCAAAGAAGTCGTTTTCGTATTTGATGTTTCCGTTCTCATCTTTCTTCAAGTCGTACAAGTTCATTGTGGTAACTTGGAACATTTGTCCTGCACCCTCACAGTCAGAAGCTGTGATGATAGGAGTGTGGAAGTAGAAGAAGCCCTTCTCGTGGAAGAATCTATGGATGGCGATGGCCATATTGTGACGGATGCGGAAAACGGCACCAAATGTGTTGGTTCTTGGTCTCAAGTGAGCTATGTCTCTAAGAAACTCCATTGAGTGGCCTTTTTTCTGCAGAGGGTAGCTGTTTGGATCAGCTGTACCATATATTTCAATACTTTCGGCTTGAACCTCAACTGATTGCCCTTTACCTTGTGATTGCAACAGTTTACCTGTAACGTTGATGCAAGCGCCGGTAGTTATGTCTTTTAACGTATCTTCGCTGAATTTATCCGAGTCGGCTACAATCTGAAGGTTGTTTATGGTAGAGCCGTCGTTCATGGCGATAAAGTTCACATTCTTATTGCCTCGTTTGGTGCGTACCCAACCTTTGATGTTGATTGTTTCGCCGAAGTTGGTCATCTTGATGGCGTCAACAATTCTAGTTCTACGAATTCCCATACCTTATAATATTATATATTTTTTTAGACATGCAAAATTAGAAAATAAAAGCTATTTATAATAACTAAATATGATTTATTTAGGTAAAATAGGAATTTGTTTTTGATGTTTTTTTGTTGAATAACATACAAATTTTAACATGGAAAGAAACTAAAGAATGCAATTCTGTGTTTTGGAGATGATTAAGACGTTGTATTTCAATTAGAAATGACAATAAAAATAAATTCATATAAATGAGTTAAATATTAAAATAAAACTGTAAATTTGCGTCGTATTTTTCAATATAATGTCAAACGACTAATTATTTCTATTATTAACTAATTAAATGAGTGAATTAACTAACAAAGTAGCTCCCGTTGGTGATTTTGACTGGGATGCTTACGAGAATGGTGACGTTCTTAGCAGCGTTAGCAAAGAGGAATTAGAGAACAAGTACGATCAAACATTGAATGTCGTAAAAGACAAAGATGTTGTTATCGGAAAAGTTATCTCTATGAACAAAAGAGAGGTTGTAGTTAACATTGGCTACAAATCTGATGGTATCGTTTCAATGAACGAATTCCGTTACAATCCTGAATTGAAGAAGGGTGACGAAGTTGAGGTTTACATTGAAAGCCAAGAAGACAAAAAGGGACAGTTGATCCTTTCACACAAGAAGGCACGTGCAGCGCGTTCTTGGGATCGTGTTAATTCTGCCCTTGAAAACAATGAGATCATTAAGGGTTATATCAAGTGCCGTACTAAGGGTGGTATGATCGTTGATGTATTTGGAATCGAGGCATTCTTGCCAGGTTCTCAGATTGACGTTAAGCCAATCCGTGATTACGACGTATTCGTAGGAAAGACGATGGAATTCAAGGTTGTTAAGATCAACCACGAGTTCAAAAATGTTGTTGTATCTCACAAGGCTCTTATCGAGGCTGAGTTGGAGCAACAGAAGAAAGACATCATCTCTAAACTTGAAAAAGGTCAGGTTCTTGAAGGAACCGTTAAAAATATCACTTCTTACGGAGTGTTTATCGATCTTGGTGGCGTAGATGGTTTGATCCATATTACTGACCTTTCTTGGGGTCGTGTAACTCATCCAGAAGAGGTTGTTTCTTTGGATCAGAAGTTGAATGTCGTTATTTTGGACTTCGACGATGACAAGAAGCGTATCGCTTTAGGATTGAAGCAACTTACTCCTCATCCATGGGATGCTCTTAATGCAAACTTGAAAGTTGGTGATAAGGTTAAGGGTAAGGTAGTTGTGATGGCAGACTATGGTGCATTCGTAGAGATAGCACAAGGTGTTGAAGGTTTGATCCACGTTTCTGAAATGTCTTGGTCACAACACTTACGTAGTGCACAAGATTTCATGAAAGTTGGTGACGAAGTAGAGGCTGTTATCTTGACTCTTGATCGTGAAGAGAGAAAGATGTC
>JALNVE010000345.1 GCA_023227695.1 Paludibacteraceae bacterium | reverse complement strand
TTCCGAACACAGTTCAGGGGCGTGGCAGACGTGAAGTTTTTCATGTACAGGCTTGCCAAACTTTATTCTTGAATCTGGGGATTCTTGTCCTTGTACCAACCCCACCTATCCGCTGATCCGTTTAAATTTGGAGACATATATATTTCAAATAGTTTAAATGAATTAGATATTAGTGATTAAGTTTTGCTTTGTCAAGCACATCTATGCTGTTTCGCAGCTCCCCTGTTCGACGTAGCGTCTCGCCATAGCCGTCAGGTTAACGTTCATATAATAGAAACACAAAGCCTTTGGTTTTCAAGAATAAAAGGCTTTTTTTTAATCGCCCGAATCATACACTGTCTCCAACTCTTCCGATGCAAAGATGGCGGCAGGTGAGATGACTTTCATGTCTAGCGGTATCTTTTTCCCGTATCTCTCTTTCAGCTTTTTTTTGACTATGTCGTTTTCTAAATCAAAATTCTTAAGAGAGTCTATCTTCCCGACTTCAATTTTCAACGCACGTTTGTAAATTTTCCACACCAATTCGGAGCAGTAGATGCGTTTGTCGCTCCAACCGAAATAGAGGTCGTATTTCCTGCCTATAAATTTAAGTCCTTCGTTCTGTAGCTTCTTTTGATTCTCTTTAGTCAGAATTTCATTCGCATTTTTCAGACGTTTCACCACAAAATGTTCATTTTCGCCACGCTTGATCCATTCGTCGATGGGGGTCAGCTTTACTGGCTGAACGGCCTCATAAACATAGGTTCTGCCTCTATTTATAAAGATAACACCAACATGACTGTATTGTGAATGGGTAGCCATTTGAATGGCTTTGCTCTGTTGTGATTTGGAAATCTGGAATATAATATCTCCGCTCTGGAAATCGTCAAATTTGCAGGAACTGAACAGAATTTTATTCTTTGTATTCATTGCTTTGTAAAAGTAGAAAATTTTGTCCCATACAATCAAATTTCCTGGTATGTTCCGAAACATCAAAATGCATTGCATAATAAGCGTGGGGTTAAACAGTGCACTCACAGTTGTATTTAATTAGTAAGACACCATGCCAAACGAATATTGTCAATATAATAAAGAAAATTTAAAAATTTCTTTATTTCCTTCATCATGTAAACTCCCATCTGTTTGCTATTCTCTTTAAAAAACACTTATTTTGTTACTCTAAAAAATAATTGAAAACTGATGGATTATATAAAGTTACTTCGAATACCAAATTTGGTGTTTATTGCAGCTATTCAGCTGTTGATGTATTTCTGTGTGTTGACTCCCATCTTGGGCGTTTATGGCTTGACTCCTGCAATGTCAGTGACTGAATTGATGTTACTGGTTATCTCTTCTGTGCTTATCGCAGGTGGAGGTTATGTCATCAACGATTATTTCGATATGAAGATAGACGAAATCAATCACCCTTTTACTCGTGTGGTTGGTAAAACATTGACCAGACATCAGGCAATGGTTTTCTATCAGGTCCTTTCGGTAATGGGAACGCTTACAGGTTTGTATCTTTGCTTTAAGGCACATTCCATTACCTACGTGTTTGTTTATCTGATGGTATTGGGACTGCTTTGGTTCTATTCATCTACTTATAAACGTCAGTTGGCATTGGGTAATTTTATCGTTGCCTTTTTGGCTGCGATGGTTCCATTTATTGTCGGACTTTTCGAAATCCGTTTCATGGATGTGAACTATACTCCTTCTGAGGATACTAGATTTATTGGTAATTTGGTGATTAGCTGGATGGGCGGTTTCGGTATCTGTGCCTTCTTGTGGACTTTTATCCGAGAAATAGTGAAAGATATGGAAGACGAGAAAGGCGATCGAGAGTTGGAGTGCCATACATTTCCTGTTGTTTTGGGATTTGCACGTACAAAGGTTGTGGTCTTCGTTTCTTTGGCCATTACGTTAGGTATTTGTGCCTATTTTACCTTCTATTTGATTCCTTTCGATGATCCGTTTACTTACCGTTATTATATTTTAGGTATTGTCATTCCATCATTCTTTTTCGTTTATATATTGGCGAGTGCTAAGAAAAAGGCGGATTATAAATTGGCATCTACGGTTTTGAAAATGATAATGGTTGTTGGAATGTTGTATGCCGTTGTCGTTACGTATGAAGTAAATAAATACGAGAAGATAGTGAACGGAGAAGAATCAACAGAGATGACAATTGAATAGTTGTTGTTCGAAAGAAAAAAAGAGGATTCTGTATTTTATTTTTCTAAAATCTTTTTGATTAGATGGTATTCTTTATGTAAATTGCCGTCGCAAACTGAAATTAGTAAATAGATCATAATATCGTGAAAATGAAAAATAGAGGGTTTATGAAGTTTCGTTATTTTTTAAGCTTATTGATGTTGTGTAGTACTCTTGCTTTTCCGTTGAGTGCTCAGAAAAAAAATTATAAAAAAGCGAGTTTCTTTGCACGAGAATATCGTTCGCAGGGAGATACGCTCCGTTACCGTATTCTTTATCCTGAAAATTACGATAAAGAGGGTTCTGAAAAGTATCCTTTGGTTGTTTTCCTTCATGGAGAGGGAGAAAATGGAAATGATAATCAAGCTCAGCTAAAATATGGTTCGTCGATATTCATGAATGCAGAGATTAGACATTGGTTTCCTGCAATCGTGGTCTTCCCTCAGTGTCCTGAAGGTGATCAATGGGCAACATACGAGACCGATTCAATGGGCGTTATTTCTGTATCGGAAGATCCTAGAGAAACTGCAACTGCAGATTTGTTGATGAGATTAGTTGATCATTACAAGAAGAATAAGACAGTTGATAAAGATCGTATCTATTTAATTGGTATTTCTGCAGGAGCGACAGGAGCTTTGGATTTGGCAGTTAGAGAGCCAAGTACTTTTGCAGCCGTTGTCTCTGTAGGTGGTGCTATCAAATCTCAAAGAGTAAAAGAGTTGGAAGATGTTCCTTTACGTTTATATCATGGAACTTTGGATTCCATTGTGCCCGTCTCATATTCACGTGATGTTTTCTATGAATTGAAAGCAATGGGTTCTGATCAGGTTGAAATTATCGAATATTCAGAAACGGGTCATGAATGTTGGAGAGAGTCAATGAGCTCTTCCGACTTCTTAAAATGGATTTTCGCTAAAGAGAGATGATTTTAGGCGTATAGGTCAAATTGCGTGGTATTTTCACTATACTAAGTGTCAATGGGTCAAATTGCGTGGTGACTTAAATGAAAATACGATTGAATATTTTCAACAATTTGCTCATATTTGTAT
>JALNVE010000344.1 GCA_023227695.1 Paludibacteraceae bacterium | reverse complement strand
TAGTGTGCTCAAAAAGAAGGTTCGAAAAATCTCTATCTTTAGTGTTTCAAAATGAGATGCCGTTCATTCATGTGTAGCAGCAGCCCCCGAAGGTGGCCGAATAGTTGTAGCTTTAGGTTGATTGGTTGACTTGTTCCGGTTTCGGAAACATACACAATAGGGCATAAAAAAAGACTGAATTGCTTCAGTCTTCTCTTTTGTGACCCCGACAGGATTCAAACCTGTAACCTCTTGATCCGTAGTCAAGTGCTCTATTCAGTTGAGCCACGGGGCCAATCCATATTTTGCATTATTAGGGTTTTAAAAGTGACCCCGACAGGATTCAAACCTGTAACCTCTTGATCCGTAGTCAAGTGCTCTATTCAGTTGAGCCACGGGGCCATTCTTGATTTCCTAAATGCGCTGCAAAGGTACGCCTTTTCGGTGAAAAAACAAGAGAGATAAAGATTTATTTTAAAAATAATCGATAAAAAATCTTATGTGCTATTTTTCAATGAATTTGTTGCTGCATATAAGAAAGCCGATACTAAGACCGATGTTATAATTTTTCTCTGGAAAACTATAATAGTTGATAAACGCGTTCATTGTGATGATGTTCAGTTGCGCTACAATGGATAATTCTGATATGTATTCGATATTATTGATGGAAGTCTTCAGATCAGTTATCTCGTTTTCGTAATAAGGCTCATAGTAACCGTTTGGCATTATCTTTCGGAACGGAAAGAAAACATAGTTCTCAGACCGTAGATGTATCTGATTGCTGATTTTTAAAATCGGCTTAATACCTGCTGCTGCATACATGTTTGCACGGAAGGCAGGATTAAAGTTGGTCATCGAATGTTTGGTGGGTTCGAAAGATGGTGCCATCAACATTGTTTCCATATAATTCTCGCTTAACTTTTGGGTGGAAATGACTCCTTCCAAATAGGTTCCAACGATGAATCTTTTGCTTACACCTATGTATTGGTCCATATGTCCGGAGAATTTGAACCAGTTCTCTTTTATGTTTTCTTTGTTAATGAAAGTCATTTCATCCTCTTTCTGGTAAATGCTGTTTCTTCTTCTTCCTAGCATATATTGGGCAGAGAGCGACATCTCACATCCTTTGATAGGGTATTGTTTCTGTGTGAAAGAGTTGTTTTGGATTTTAAATGTAGTGACGTTGAGGTAATGTTCTGTGTTGTTTTTCTCTTCGTCAGGAACATTGAATCCAAGATATTCGTTTCTTATCTGTCCGTAGCCAGTTCCCAACTCCATTTTTCCTGTCATCATAAAAGGGAATCCTATTTTTGCTTTCGCAAAGGCTTCACGGCTGGATGATTCGGAGTAGACATCGTAGTCGTAAAATGGTTTTTCGCCAGAGAAGTAAGAGAACTTGTGAATGTTTCCTATCAGTTTTACGGACATAGGTAAGGCTGAAGCTATATCTATACGGGTCTGAAATTGTAGCGCGTTATAGTATTTGCCGAATTGTCCGTCTAATTTGATGTCGTAAGGTAAGTGGTAAATCATCTGATATTCGGCTCCCAAATAGAGTTGGTTAGTCGATGATGATACGTTTCCTCCTACACTGAGCAGAATGTTATCGTCTAACTTCACATCCAGAATAAGGTCGAATGTGCTGTCTTTAGGATTATAGGATGCATAAGGGATGATTTCCGAAAATTTTTTGTCCGACATCAGTTTGAAATAGCTCTTTTTGAATCGTTCAAAATCGAATTTCTCGTTTCTGTTGTGGAAACTTTTCCTGATGTATTTCTTTTGATTGGCGGTAACACCATTGATTCTTATTCTGTTGAAGACTAAATTAGGCGTCTTTGCCTTGAAATTCATTCTTCTTAAAATGATGGTCTCTGGTTTCACCCTTCGATTTATAGCGGCTTTGATTTCTTGGATGTGTGCCTTTGTTGAGTCATAACCTATTTTGCTCAGTTCTTTCACTCTGTGGAAATCGAGCAGACCTATATTCTCAAAATGGAAATCAAAAAGATAACCTTTGCCTGGTTTGATGGAATAATCCGTTCGACTCATAATCATATTCTCCAGTTGGAGAATAATGTTTTTCTCATCAGGAGCCAAAGGGTTCGATGCCACACTGCTACCAATGATGTATTCAGGATTGAAATCATCCTCCATCACATCTACGGGGAAGTTGTTGTAGATACCTCCGTCGAAAAGCAGTTTGTTGTCGATGGAGATAGGCTTGAACACCAAAGGGAATGTCATGGATGACCTAACGGCATTGCCTAAGTCTCCACTTCGGTGAATGTACGGCTTTTTGTTGTGAACATCCGATGCAACGCATCTGAAAGGAACGAACAAACGGTCGAAATTGCCATCGCAGGCTGCTGTTGCTTGGGAGTACAGATTTAAAAATGCCTGGTTCATCTGAATCGGGCTGATGATGCTATATGGTAGTAAATGCGCCTCAAATTTCAAGGAGTCAGATAAGCCCATTTTGATGCTTATGATTTCCGGAGTGGGGTCGTTGTGCTTGAAGTAGTAGGTGTAGTCTTCCTCTATCTTGCTTTTGTGCCATGACGCGAATTCATCTGATGCAATTAGTTCCTCCATCTCGTCGGGAGAGTATCCCATGGCGTAGAGAGAACCGATGATGGCACCGATAGAGGTTCCTGTGATATAATCGATGGGTATACCTTCTTCTTCCAAAGCTCGAATTATTCCGATGTGGGTGCAGCCTTTAGCGCCACCGCCACTCAAAACTAATCCTACTTTCTGTGCGTTTGCTTCTGAAAGGAAGAGCGATAGAATAAAACAGAGAAATATGTTTTGATAATACTTGCCCATACTGTTAGGTTGTGAATGCAAAGGTATGAAATTTATGATCTTTAAAAAATAAATAGGATGCTGTTTAATTATATCGTTTGCTATTTGAAATGAGTTTTTGCTACGAAGTATACAAATCAAAACAAATCTTTAAGAAACCACAGATTACGCAGATGGTGGATATTCTATCCACTGGGTGAACGTCCGAGATGCATTGAGAGATTTTTATGCCTTTGGTAGAAGGACGGTTGACCTGTTGGCTCTAATGATGAAAGTAGAAAAGGGAATGCTCAAAAGAACATTCCCTTTTATTATAAAGTCAGTTCCTGATTACCAAGCGAAGATCGGGTAATCTTTCATGATAGAATTAACCTTTTCCTTCACTGTAGTGATTGTCTTCTCGTTTTCTGGATCAGAAAGAACGGTATCGATCATTTCTACAATTTCCTGCATT
>JALNVE010000343.1 GCA_023227695.1 Paludibacteraceae bacterium | reverse complement strand
TACGCTTGGCAATATCTCTCTTAATAGTTGATCTGTTTTCATTCCGCAAAGATAATGCTATTCATGAATTTTGGGGAATATTCTTGTCGCTATACCAACCCCACCTATCCGCTGATCCGTTTTCTGTGTCTACTTTGTGGCACTCACTAGCCGAAATGAAAAAAGCCACGAATAAAATCCGTGGCTTTTTTCGTATATGAATTACCGTCAATTCAGCATAGGAATAATCACCTCTTCCTGAAGAATGTAGAAGAGAGCGCCACAGATAAAACCTGTAAATGCCAATAAAGAGATGTTCTTGAAATACCAGATGAAGTCTATCTTCTCCAATCCCATTACGACAACTCCGGCTGCAGAACCGATGATGAGGATACTACCACCAACACCAGCGCAGTATGCTAAGAATGTCCAGAATGTTCCGTCTTGCATGAATGGAATCAGCTCAGGAGCAGAACCTGGGCCTGCAAGGTCGTACATACCCATTGCACCGGCAACCAAAGGGACGTTATCAACGATGGAAGAAAGAACGCCGATGAAGATATTGATGACATAGATGTTTCCGACTTCCTTGTCCAAGAATGCTGATAAGTTGTGTAGAATGCCAGCGCATTGAAGAGCTCCAACTGCCATCAAAATACCAAGGAAGAAAAGAATGGTTGAAAAGTCTATTCGGCCTAAAACAATAGAAATTCTTGCTTTTGCTGACTCTGGAATATGTTTCTTGTGATGGTACATGATTTCAGTGAAAACCCACAAAGCTCCTAGGCCTAGAAGCACGCCTAAGAATGGAGGCAAATGGGTAATTGATTTGAAGATAGGGACAAAGATCAAACAGCCTATACCAAAACTGAAGATGAGATTCCTCTCTTTGTCTGTGATGATTTGATCTGCAGAAAATCCAGCGTCAACTGATACTACTTTTGCTCTGAGTGTCAACTCTCCTTTCAATAGTCTGCTGATGATAAATACAGGAACCACAGTAGAAAGAATGGCAGGAATAAACAAATTAGGTATCAGGTGTGATGTGGTTACATTTCCTTTTACCCAAAGCATGATCGTCGTGACGTCTCCGATAGGAGAGAAGGCTCCACCACTGTTTGCGGCTAGTATGATAGCGCAGCTGAATAACCACCTTTCCTTGAAGTTGGCTACCAGCTTACGAAGTAGCATGACCATTACGATGGTGGTTGTCAAGTTATCGAGAATGGCAGACATGAAGAAAGTGATGAAAGTTAAAATCCAAAGTAACTTTCTTTTCTCTTTTGTCGTGATTCTATCAGTGATGATGGAGAATCCTCCGTGCACGTCTATTAGTTCGACAATGGTCATGGCACCCATAAGGAAGAATATGATTTCTGCCACATCTCCAACTTGTTCTATGATTTGTTTGCCAGTTACGAATTGGATGACTCCCTCAAATGGGGACAAACCCACGTTCTCACTTAAAAAGTTTTGAAACTCAGCGGTACCTGGCAGGTATGTTTGTGCGTAAAATATGTAAACTGTCCACAGAAGTGTAGCTAATAAAAGTGCAGTTGCTGCTTTGTTGATTTTTAAAGTGTGTTCCATTGCTATCGCGGCATAGCCCAAAAGGAACAAAGCAATCATTAGTATAACCATTTTTGTGATTTTTAAAAACGTCAATCAGAAATTATAGGATTGTCTGATTCCAGATAATATCTCTTCAATCAGAAATTCCGTAGTACTTCCTACAAATTTAAAAAACATTTTTCATCGACAGGTAGTTTTTCTCTCATTTTTCATAAAAACTACATAAAAACACAAAATAGATTGGCAATTTGTAGATTATTAAAAGATTGCATATTTTTTATTAAGGAATTGAGCGCAAATTGTTACTTTATAATTTTATACATATATCAGTGCTTTAACGAGAATGGATGCTATCTGTTATTTTTGATTTATCTTTGTTTTGAAGATATGTTTCACGATAACTTTTGACGGAATGTCCTTGAATTTTTTTTTCCGATATGCTTACGCTCTGTTCAGATGTCTCACGCCAAGACGATGTCTCAACTTGTTCCGTTTGACATTTCAATATTTTATAGCAAAAATAAGCCAGAAGGGCAGGTTGTCTGCAATGCCGTTTTCTATTTCGGTAGAGCCAACTAACTGCTGCAATCTAGCATGCCCTGAGTGCATCACTGGCAGTGGTAGATTGAAACGAAAAAAAGGGGCTTTGTCATTCACTGATTTTTCACGTCTAATGGATGAGGTTTCTCCTGATTTGATTCATCTGTTCCTCTACTTTCAAGGAGAGCCGATGCTGAATGCTGATTTCGTTAAAATGGTACGCTATGCAAAATCGAAAGGTCTTTTTGTGGCAACATCGACTAATGGGCATTTCTTGACCGATAGGATGTGCGAAGAGTTGGTGCATTCTGGCATTGACCATGTTATAATTAGTTTGGATGGAGTGCAATCATCTTCTTATTCTGTTTATAGGAGACAAGGTGATTTTGAGAGAGTTAAGAATGGTATTTCTCGTTTGGTAGAGACTAGAAAAAAATCATCAAGATATCCTTTAATCGAATTGCAATTTGTGGTTTTTCGTCATAACGAATCAGAAATAGATGATTTTAAATCTTTGGCGAAGAGTTTAGGCGTTGATTTTGCAACTTTAAAGAGTGCACAGATTTATGATTTAGATTCTCTATCGTCTGAGATTCTTCCTCCATTGAATGAAAAATATTCTCGATACGAGAAAGTTGGTTCACAATATCGTTTGAAAGAGAAGAAACATAAGTCATGTTGGCGTCAGTGGAGTGCTTGTGTTGTAACGTGTGATGGGTTGGTTTCTCCTTGCTGTTATGACAAGGAGGCTGAGATGGCTTACGGTAATGCTTTTGCTTCAGGCTTTAAATCTTGCTGGTTTTCAGGCAAAGCATTAGCGTTAAGAAAACAGTTGATGTTGGGTAAACGTTATGCTATTTGCAAGGATTGTCCGGAATAGAAATTTGTGCGTTGATGGATGTAATAAGGACAGAGAATAGGAATGGATAAACCAATTGTAATGATTCTCATTGTTGTATTTGATTAGCTGCAACTTGACAAAGGAGAATGCTGAAATGTTTTGCGAAAAAAAAACACCTAGGAAAAACCTGGCGTATAGGTCAAATTGCGTGGTATTTTCACTATACTAAGTGTCAATGGGTCAAATTGCGTGGTGACTTAAATGAAAATACGATTGAATATTTTCAACAATTTGCTCATATTTGTATCGC
>JALNVE010000342.1 GCA_023227695.1 Paludibacteraceae bacterium | reverse complement strand
TGAACATCAGGAAGGTCAACGTTGATCTGACGGTCAAAACGTCCGGCACGGAGAAGAGCCTTGTCTAGAATGTCGGCACGGTTGGTAGCGGCCAAAATGATGACACCGCTGTTTGAACCGAATCCGTCCATCTCTGTCAACAACTGGTTTAGCGTATTCTCGCGCTCGTCGTTGGCACCCATGTTAGGGTTCTTTCCTCTGGCACGACCTACGGCATCAATCTCATCGATGAAGACGATACATGGAGCTTTCTCTTTTGCCTGGCGGAAAAGGTCTCTCACGCGAGACGCACCCACACCAACAAACATCTCCACGAAGTCAGAACCGGAAAGAGAGAAGAAAGGTACGTCAGCCTCACCAGCAACGGCTTTGGCCAACAAAGTTTTACCTGTTCCTGGAGGGCCTACAAGTAGGGCTCCCTTCGGAATTTTTCCTCCTAATTCAGTATATTTCTTCGGGTTTTTCAAGAACTCAACGATCTCTTCAACCTCTTGTTTTGCTCCAGAAAGACCGGCAACATCTTTGAATGTTACTTTGTTTTCAGTAGAACCTTTACCGAAGAGCTGGGCTTTTGACTTGCCTACGCTGAAGACGCCACCGCCTCCACCGCCTCCACCAGACATTCTTTTCATAAGAAAAATCCAAAGGATGGCAAGTAGGATGATAGGTCCAAATCCCCAGATGAAGGAGTCGAAGTAGTCTTTGTTCTCTTCAAAACGGATATTGATGTTCGTCTTGTACTCTTTCTGCCAAGCATCAATCGATTCCGTGAACTTGTCGGCAGAAGGTATCTGAACCGTCATGAACGGGCTCTTCTCGTATTTTGATGAGTCGGCTCCGAAAGCGACGCCTACCTTGTCTTTCTTTATCTTAACCTTTGCCATGTTCTTGTTGGTAACGACAGAGATATCCTCTATGGCATTGTTCTTTACCAACATTTTTATATCTGTCCAAGGGATATCTTTGGCAGATGGCTCGGAGTTGTAGAAGTTGATGAAGACTAAGAAAACGAAAAGTAAACCATATAACCAGTATATGTTAAATTTCATCTTCGGCATCTTATTGCTGTTTTTTTGTTCTTCAGACATAAATTTATTTTAGTGAGTTAGTTAATTGGGATATCTTAAATCAAATCAGGAATCTCAGTCAAAACAGCGTCTGCCCATAAACTCTCCAATTTGTAGAAATCCCTGTATTCAGGTTGGAAAATGTGGACAATGATTTCACCATAATCCATGGCAACCCATTGTGCGTTAACCTGTCCATCAATAGCGAAAGGCTTAACCTTGATCTTTTCGCGAACATAATCCTTTATGGAATCAGTGATGGCAGCAACCTGCGAGTTTGAATTACCTTGGCATATAACAAAGTACTGACACACATAGTTTTCCAACTTTGACATGTCCACAACTACAGTTTTTTCACCTTTTTTCTCTTGAATTCCTTCTATAATTTTTTCTATAACCTCTTTAGTCTCAACCATTAGTATTGTCGTTTTATTTGTTATCTATAAGTTTTTTTTCTGCGTCATTAACCTTCTTGAAGGTGAATGAATCCATGGTGTTTTGCATGAGAAGACTGATCTTGTCGTTGCAAAGATTGCCGGTACTACCTTCGTGGGTGTGATGAATATCTTTGTTGGGAACAAAATTTCCGTTCTCAATGTCGAGTCCCACCTTCTTGTAAGCGTCTCTAAAAGGCATTCCGTTTTTAGCCAAGCGGTTAACCTCCTCCACACTGAAAATGTAATCGTATTTCTTGTCGTCAAGGATATCCTCCTTTACTTTTATTTCGCTCATGATGTGACAAGTCATCTTGAGGCAGTCTCTCAACTCCTCAAATGATGGGATGAAAATCTCCTTGATGATCTGGAGGTCTCTGAAGTAACCAGAAGGAAGGTTGTTCATGATCATCATGATCTGCTGAGGCAACGTCTGGATCTTGTTGCATTTGGCACGTGTAAGCTCAAATACATCAGGATTCTTCTTGTGCGGCATGATGCTTGAACCGGTTGTGCACTCGTCTGGTAACTTGATGAAACCGAAGTTCTGACTGGTGAACATGCATGCGTCGAATGCCATTTTTGAGATGGTTGCCGCAATGGAAGCCATGGCAAATGCCACTGTCTTTTCCATCTTTCCTCTTCCCATCTGTGCGTAAACTACGTTGTAGTCCATGCTGTCGAATCCGAGAAGGTCGGTTGTCATCTGACGGTTAAGAGGGAAGGAGCTTCCATAACCAGCAGCAGATCCTAATGGGTTGCGGTTGGTAATCTTCCAAGCTGCCAAAAGCACCTCCATGTCATCAGCAAGGCTCTCTGCGTAAGCTCCAAACCATAGTCCGAAAGACGATGGCATGGCAATCTGCAAGTGAGTATAACCTGGCATGAGTATGTTCTTATGCTCTTCGCTCTGATGAATCAAAATGTTGAAAAGCTTGAGAGTATCCTGAGCAATGATCTTGATTTGGTCACGGCTGTAAAGCTTCATGTCCAAAAGCACTTGGTCGTTACGTGAACGTCCGCTGTGAATCTTCTTGCCCAAATCGCCTAACTTTCTGGTAAGCATCAATTCAACTTGAGAGTGAACATCTTCAACGCCATCTTCGATGACGAATTCACCCTCTTCTGCTAATTTGTATATATTTTTGAGCTCTGCTAATAGGAGTGGTAACTCATCTTTTCCGATAAGGTCTATTGTACTAAGCATTTTAATGTGAGCCATTGAACCCAACACGTCATACTTGGCCAAATAAACGTCCATTTCGCGGTCACGACCTACTGTGAATTTCTCTATTTCGGCATCTGTTGCCTTGCCTTTATCCCATAATTTCTGTGCCATCACAAAAAAATGATTGTGTTTTTACTTTCGGAAATATACCGAAGTTTTGCAAATTTACTCAATTTTTTTCAATTGCCAACTTATGAACGATTTACAAAGGATTGATTTGAGTCTGAAAATCTTAATTTTAATGAAAAAGGGGTAATACAAAGATAGGCGGACGCGAAAAATCATTATAATTTTAGGTAAAATAGGAGATATTTATGCCGAATGTGATGCCGCAATGCCCTGGGTAGGTGGATGGATTTTTGATAATGGATTTCCGCGCCCCGTAGATGGCAGCTTTAAAAACATCGGGAAAATTTGATTTTTGGATGAATCGACTTGCTGGAAGCAAGGCCGTCTAAGAGGTGACCGCCTGTGCAGCGGTACGTTTGGTCTATAAATGAAAGATTTGCGAAATATTCT
>JALNVE010000341.1 GCA_023227695.1 Paludibacteraceae bacterium | reverse complement strand
TTTCCGCAACTGCGTTTGCATATGGATCATAAGACTCCGTCATGCTTGGTGTTATTGAATATCTTGACAGTGCTGCTTGATATTGGTTTGAACAATATTGTATGCCTCTGTCTGAATGGTGAAACAGCACACATTTCTCCTCCTTCTAAAACATTCATTTTACAAGAGATGTAAAAATTCCTTATCACATTATCCGATCCTCTAATACCATATAATCCATAAACAGTTGAATTTGCAGTAAGATTGCCTATAACATAACAGTTTTCAAACTTACATCCCCCAGAACTTCTCACAAAACCCATACAAGACATTTCTGAACTCATCTCAACATCTGTTCCGCAATTAATAAAGCTTGTTTCTCCTGCACTATCTGCAAAAGGTGCAGCAGCAAAAAAAGGATTAGAATTACTAGATCTGCCACAAGCGATATATGAGTTTTTAAATTCAATATTTTTAATCACTGCATTACGAAGATCTCCAAATAATCCACATTGTATCTTAGAAACTTGATACAAATGAGATATTGAATGACCCATTCCATCAAAAATACCAGAATAAGGAGAACTTGAATCGTCGTATTCATAATGTCCAATACTTATCCAACTGCTATCCTTTGCAGTTTCCTCGCTCATGTCAATGTCGTTCGTCAAACGGGCGTTAATCATCTTGTTTCCGCTGTTTACGAGATCTCTGAAGTGAGAAAGTTCTTTGCCGTTATGGATAAGATAGAATCCGTCTTCGTCCTTTGTCAATGTATTCTTTATACTAACTTTTACGGTTGTATCGCTCACAATGTTCTTTCCATCAAAGCCATTCTCGAATGCATATTCGTATGTGGAATCAGAGCAGACTGGCAACTCAATTTTTTTATTCTTTGTTACCATAAGAGTATCCAAAGCTCCAGTAAAATGAACTGTGTACTCAACTATCATTGGATTGAACTTAGGATAACCGTCCTTCTCATCTCGTACCCATTTTGCATAGACAATTGTGTCCTGAATAGCGTTCATAGAATCAACCCAAGCATTCATCTCATCAAGAAAATCAGAAGATTTGATGCGTTCGGTTGTTACAGGAAGAGCAGCTGTTGTAGGTTCTATATATTCTTCTTCATTTAAAGAAGAGAAGAATAATGTAGAGTCATAGAAGCAGTGCTGAACACTATCTTCATAAGGGTAATCAAAAGCAGAAACAGAAAGTCCTGAATTTATTTTGCTTGAAGAATAACAATTAGCAATTGTGCAGTTGTTACAATCATGCCCTGATATTCCATAAGAATTATATTGTCCAAAAACTTTACTTATACTAAAGCAATTTATAATTTCACTGTCTTTTCCTTTACTAAGAATACCGCAAGCAGGATAATCGGAATATCCATAAATGTTAGCCTCTGTTCCGCAATTGATTATACTTGAATTCTCAGCATATCCAACAAATGAGCCCACACCTTGACCAGAGAAGAAAGAATTTTTTATTTCAACATTTCTGATTGAGGAATTCTCCATATATCCGAAAAGACCTCCATTAGGAACTACTGTGTTTTGATAGACGTTACTGATAGTATATCCCATTCCATCAAATATCCCATTGTATGATTTATAAATATCATTCCGATAATCATAAATACCAATTCCAACCCAACTGCTATCCTTTGCAGTTTCCTCGCTCATGTCAATATCGTTAGTCAAACGTGCGTTAATCTCATTGTTTCCGCTGTTTACGAGATCTCTGAAATGAGAAAGCTCTTTGCCGTTATGGATAAGATAGAATCCGTCTTCATCCTTAGTCAATGCATTAATTAGCACCTTGCTGACATTTACGGTTGTGTCACTTACAATGTTCTTTCCGTCAAAGCCATACTCGAATACATATTCGTATGTAGAATCTGAGCAGACTGGCAACTCAAATTTTTTATTCTTTGTTACCATAAGAGTATCCAAAGCTCCATTGAAACGAACAATGAACTCTTCTGTTGGTTTCAGATTGACGGTTTCAAATCTTGGAAAGCTGTCTACACCAATGGTTTGAACCCAAGGGAGAAGGGGGACAGTGTCTGCACATAATGGAATGGCTATCGAATTAGTATTGACAAAATTATTTAGAGAATCCAAAATAGTACCATTTAAGAAAGATGCACTATCTACGACGAAAGTATCAATTGTATTAGAAATTGTAGCGCCATCCAAGGAATAACAAGATTTGAAGTAACTGTTATTTTCAGGTAAAATTCCTCCAGCATTATTTCCTCCTATAATTTCCCCACTATTATAACAATTAACAAGATAACCACCTGAACGATTAACAATACCTCCTGCATCTTCATCAAAACTAATAACACGCCCTTGGTTATAACAGTTAGAAACATCTCCCCATGGTGTTATTCCTGCAGCACTTCTCTTCGCTACAATCAAACCATAATTGCTACAATTTATATAACTGCCACATTTTCCATTAGCGGCAATTCCACCAACATCATAATTTCCAATGACTATACCATTGAAATGACAGTTTTGAAGAATTCCTACAATTGCAATTCCAGCAACAAAGTATTCTCCTTTCACAAAAGCTTTATCTACAGTTAGATTTGAAATTGAAGCAGTTTCGAAAAGAGCCTGACCATCTTCATTTGAGTTTATATACAGATTCGAAATGGTATGGTTGGCTCCATCAAAGTAATTGTTAAATCCGTTACAAGATATAGGAATCCAATTGACCTCTTTGCCATCGATTATACCGCAAACGGAACTTAAATCAATATCGGCAGCAAGACGGCCGTTATAGCCAATTCGATTATTTACTGAATCACGGTATTCTACCAACTCCTGTGCATTGTGGATTAGGTAATAACCATCAGCATCCTGCTCCAATGCCTGTGCAAAATGGAAACAGAAAAATGCAGCCATCAGACTGAGAATGAGTCGTAAATGTTTCATATAAATTTTGTTTTTTGTTTTTGTTCGATTGTAGTTGATATTTCGGTCGTATTATGATTTTATAATGAGAGGTTCCATCCATTAAGCTTTAGGTCCTCAAAAATCAGATTTGCGTCCAAGTATATTTTCTTTTTTAATCGCACAAAGATAGTAACTTTTGCAATGTTTGCAATTTAGGTTGCTTATGTTTCTAGGGATCAGCGGATAGGTGGGGTTGGTATAGCGACAAGAATATTCCCCAAAATTCATGATAGCATTATCTTTGCGGAATGAAAACAGATCAACTATTAAGAGAGATATTGCCAAGCGTAATAGTA
>JALNVE010000340.1 GCA_023227695.1 Paludibacteraceae bacterium | reverse complement strand
GTTCTTTTTTCAGATGAACCGAATAAGGTTGAGGATGTAAATTCCAAATCTATTTTGGTCTATCCAAATCCTGTAGAGAGTATAATTTACATTGACGGTTTGAATTCTGATGCTGACATTCAGATCTTGGATCTGAAAGGCAAAACTCTTTTACAGCAAAAAGCTCAGCATATAAACGTAACAAATTTATTAAAAGGCACTTATTTGCTAAAAATTAACAATCAAAGCATTAAATTCATAAAGAAATAGGGTATGAAAAAAATATATGCGTGTTTAGTTGCACTATCGTTTGCCGCTTCTGTAATGGCGCAAGGAAGTCTTTATATAAATAAGAAAAACGGAGCAAAACTAAGCTTTGACCTGAATAGGGTAGATAGTATCATCTTTAATGAAGATTCAATTCCAGGTTGCAAACCTGTAGAAGTGGGGGAATCAGGATTAGGATTTAGTTATAACGAGACGACTAGAACTGCTACTGTATCTAGTGTAAGTAATGCGTTAAGTAAAAGATCAGTAGTTATTCCTTGTCAAATTATTAAAGGAGATAATATTTATGATGTGACTGCTATTGCAAATTCTGTTTTTACTGCATGTCCTTTTTTATCAAGTGTAGAGATTCCTGCTTCAGTGACAAGTATTGGAGCTAATGCATTTGACGGTTGCGTTTTTCTTACTCATATTGAAATTCCTAAGTATGTGAATTATATAGGAAGTCGAGCATTTGCATCTTGTGCTCAAATCACAAAATTAGAGATACCGTCAGTAGTAACAAGTATAGGAGAAAGAACTTTTTGGGCTTGTACTAATTTAAGAAGCATAGAGATACCAGAGACGGTAACAAGTATTGGAAATGAGGCGTTTGGAAATTGTGATAGTTTGCAAACGGTTAAAATGTCTATGTCTGTGACAAAAATCGGGGAAGCTGCTTTTTTTGGTTGTGTTAGTCTAAAAAGTATAGAACTACCTCCTTTAATTACGAGTATAGAAGTTGGAACTTTTTTTGCTTGTGAAAGTCTAACGAGTATAGAAATTCCTCCATTAGTAAAAACCATTGGAAAACAGGCGTTTGATGCTTGTTATAATCTCGAAACAGCTAAAGTACCTGAAGATTGTAGTCTTGGAACTTTTGCATTCCCTTCAAGTACTGTAATTATTAGATATTAATTTGTAAAGCTAAGCAGAAGAAATATGAAAAACATAATAACATATATAGCTTTGCTGTTTTTTGCAGCAACAGCAATGGCGCAGAAAAGTCTTACTATCATTATGAAAAACGGTGCTAACTTGACTTATAATCTTAGTCAGATAGATAGTGTATATGTAGGATCAGAAATCGACTATACATGTCATCCTGTTTCGGAAGAAAAAAGCTCTTTCAGCTTTGAATACGACGATTCAAAAATGACAGCAACGGTTATTAAATATAATGGAACTAAGTCTAATCTTATGATAGCTATTCCATGTCAAGTGATTAAAGATGGTAAAACATACGATGTAACTTCTATAAAAGCGCACTCATTTGGAAAATTAAAGTTGGATAGTCTTTATATACCTGAGTTATTAGCTAATATCGAGTTCCCATTAAGCGAAGCTGGATTTGTTAATTTGTTTATATCTGATAAGAACATGAATTATAGTGTGGTTGATGGAATGTTATTGAATAAAGATAAAACTACATTTTTAGTTTCTCCTATAACTGCTACAAATATAGTAATTCCAGCATCTGTTACTAGTATTGAAGATTATGCATTTTCAGGTTGTAGTGAATTGCAAAATATAGATGTTCCATCATCTTTGACAAATATTGGAAATTCTGCATTTTTTGGTTGTAAAAGTCTAAAAAATATAGATCTTTCAACTTCTTTAATTAGTATCGGAGATTCTGCATTTTCTGGTTGTAAAAGTTTAAAAAACATAGATATTCCAACTTCTTTAATTAGTATAGGAGATTCTGCATTTGCAGGTTGTGATAGTTTAAAAAGTATGGAGATTCCATCGTCTGTAACTAGCGTCGGAAACTATGCATTTTCTGGATGTGTTGGCTTAACAAGTATAGATTATCAACCATTAGTGAATCGTATTGGGAAATATACATTCTTTGGCTGTAAAAGTTTAACTGCTATAAATATTCCAGTTTCAGTAACCAATATTGGAGATTCTGCATTTTATGGTAGTGGCTTAACAAGTATTGAGATTCCTTCTTTAGTGGAAAGTATTGAAAATTCTGCATTTAATAATTGTAGTGGTTTGAAAAGTATAAAGTTACCGACATCCCTGACCAATATTGGAAACTATGCATTTTCTGGATGTCAAGTGACAAATATAGATATTCCAAATACTGTAACTAATATTGGAATTGGTGCATTTAAAAATTGTACTAGTTTAACAAGTATAAATATTCCAACTTCTTTAGATACCATTAGAAAGGAAACATTCCGTAATTGTATTAGCTTAACAGGAATAGATATTCCTAAATCTGTACTTTGTATTGAAACCAATTCATTTTATGATTGTAAAAATCTGACTGCCGTTGAAGTTTCAGCTGAAAATCCAAATTATAGTTCTGTTGATGGAATTTTTTTTAATAAAGATAAAAAAACTCTTATAATGTGTCCTGAAGGAGTTTCAGAAATGGAAATACCAACTTCTGTGACTACTATAGGGAATAGTGCCTTTTATGCTTGTGTAAATCTAAAAAGCATAGTAATTCCGTCAACTGTGACTAGTATTGAAAATAGTGCATTTAATTCTTGTAAAGGGCTAACTAGTATAGAAATTCCAGCTTCGGTGACTGCTATTAACGATTATGTATTTTATCACTGTGATAATCTAGAGAATGTAATAATTCCGTCAACAGTGACTAGTATCGGAAATAATTCATTTTGTGCTTGCTATAAATTAAAAAGTATAAATATTCCAGAATCTGTAATCAGTATTGGAAATCACGCATTTGATTCTAGTGGCTTAACAAGTATAGATATTCCAGAATCTGTAATCAGTATTGGAAAATCCGCATTTTCATCTAGTGACTTAACAAGTATAGATATTCCAGAATCTGTAACGAGTATCGGAGAATTTGCCTTTTCATCTAGTGATGTAGAAACTGTAAAACTTCCTAATTCTATAACGACGATTAATAAAGATATGTTTTATAATTCGGGGATTCAAATTGATAATGCAACTTGAGGAGGAAAAAAATGGGTCAGGTAGAAAAAATATTTTTCAGAGCAGAAAGAGAAGAGAAAATCTCCCTCTTTCCAGTTGCCCT
>JALNVE010000339.1 GCA_023227695.1 Paludibacteraceae bacterium | reverse complement strand
TTGTCAAAATAAAAAAATACAAATCAAAAAAAATATCCATTCCAGCAAGCTAGCTTGCTGGAATGGATAAATCATAGTATGTTTGTCCAATAAAACCTGTAACGCTTATTTAGGACTTGATACACGTCTTTAAATCCGACGTATATAACCTAATCTTTTTCGGCGAGAAAGAAACAAGCAGCACCACAGCGCATTTGGTCTATAAAAAGTTTGTCGGCACCGCTCCGCAAAAGCTTTGCACAGAAGCAGGCGAGATTATGTTTACAAATGGAACCGACACCATTTCAATGAGTTATCCGCAGCAATATCCTCATCTAGCTTATTATAAGCAAGGATATATGATTCCTTCTCCAGGAAAACGATATGAGACACAATTCGTCACCGAATATACTAATCGGGTGCAAAAGGTAAATTTTGAAGGGAATACACCTGGCTTGTATGACTACGCAGGCATAACAGTGGCTCTTTCCTGCAATACAGACAGCGCTACCATATTTTACACTACAGACGGATCCATACCGACGAGCACCAATGGCATGGAATACGAAGAGCCTATCATCCTTGACAAATCTGCGGTTATAAGGGCAAGGGCCTATCGTGACAGCATGCTTTATAGTGAGGTAACCTCAGGAAGTTACATTATGCCCGACGTTTTTCACGATGAATGCGCTACTTACGGAGAGCGTTTGCCCATCGTATCCATATCTACTGACCCAAAAAACTTTTTCGACGACACGCTGGGTATTTATGTGAAGGGAACGAACGGAATCATAAGCGGCTGCTATAACGACCAACCATACAATTTTAACCAGGATTGGACCCGTCCCGTCAATTTTGAGTATATTCTTAATGGAAAGGTCGTAGATAATCAGGAACTTGAAGTTGGGGTGTATGGAGGCTGCACGCGCATCCACAATGCAAGAAGCCTCAAATTAAAGGCAACGAAACGGACCGGAGACAATCGCTTTCAATACCGCGACTTCTTCAAAGACCGGAAGATGAAGAGATTCAAAAGCCTCGCCCTTCGAAATGGCGGCAACTGGTATTCCTATATCCCTCCGCGTTGGCGAGATATGTATATGCAAAGTTTGGCCGATGGCCTGAATGTTGACAAGCAGTCTGCTCAGCCCGTGGCCTATTACATCAACGGGGAGTATTGGGGACTCATGATTCTGACAGAACGTACGGACGAGGATTACACTTTTCATAATTACGGGCTTGACAAAGAAGACATTGACTTACTTGGCTCAGGATATGAGGTGGAACACGGCTCGTCATATCCATATAACGTGCTGCTTGAATTTGTCGATGACAACTATCAGAAAAGCGATTTCGTAGAAAACATTAATTTGCAAATGGACGTGGACGAATATGTCGATTATCAAATCTTGGAACAATTCGTGGCAAACACTGACTGGGTAGCGAACAACATGAAAATATGGCGCAAGCGTGATGGAGGCCGGTTCCGCTGGATATTATATGACACCGACTTCGGATTGTCTAACCGAGCCTCGGCGGTCGACACTTGCATGCTCGACTTCGCTACCGAGATAAAGGGCTCGTACTACGCACGCCATCTATTGCAAGTCTGCATGAAGAACGAAGATTTCAGATGGCTCTTTCTTGATCAGTTCCTCGACAGGATAGATAATCATTTTACAAATGAATTCATCGTTTCGCGTTATGATTCCATCTCGAAGCTTGTCGCTCTCGAAACTTGTGCTTTCACTAAAATTGGCGGACTCCTGGGAGGCGAAGACAATCTGAATACCATTCTTTCGGAATCGGAGGAAATGCGCGATTTCGCATTAAAGCGCAGAAGCGTGGTGACGGAACAGCTAAAAAAAGAATTTGCCCTTGGCGACAGCAAACTACCCGTAAAGATAAAAGCCCTATTCACTAATGGGGCGCTGCCATCCTACAGCTTTCTATTCAACAAGCGCAAGTTCACGGACTGCGACTATGAGCGGAATGTATTTGCCAACGAGCGCGTGAAAATTGAACCGATTGTCCCTGCCGGCTTCAGAATAGCAGAATGGATGGTGAATGACACACTCATCGAAGCCGACGGCCAGCCATATACAGGCTCTTCCATCTGCCGCCTTGCCCTGCATGACAGCCTTGTGATTAAGGTCACCTTCGAAGAGGAGCAAGCTTTTGAACTACCCGAACTCTTTATCAACGAAGTCTGCTCTTCCAATGCTTCCACCCTCGATGAGAACGGAAAGGCGCCAGACTGGATTGAACTATACAACAATGAAGATTATGACGTTGATATTTCAGGCTTTTACATAGAAAACAAGTCAAAAACCACAACTTATCAATTCCCATACGGACATACAGAAACGATAGTCCCTGCGCATGGGTATGCGCTGCTCTGGGCAGACAAAGATACTACCGCAGGTCCGTTACACCTGAATTTCAAGCTGAGCGCGACTCTCGAACAGGAACTGGTGCTTAAGGCTTATGACAAGGGCGTATTGAGAGACATTTGCATGCTGAATTGTCCCATTCACCCGCGCGACGCGTCTTACGGGCGTCTGGCCGACGGATCCGACTCCACATTGATTTTCGTGAATTGCACGGAATATGCCCATAATAAACAAATGACGCCCACGCCTGCTTCTTCCAACGGTAAGCTGCTTTGCGATAAAGAAGATGTGACGTCTCCGGATATAATATCATCTCCTGCAGTTGAAATTTTTGCTGCAGACCATTCTGTAGTAATAGAAAATGCTTGGGGGGCAAATGTGAAAATCTTTGACGAACAGGGACGTTTGATTCTGGCCGAACCTTCTGTGGCGGCAAATCGTCTGCAATGTCCGGTGGGTGCCGGCATGTACGTCGTCGTGGTTAATGACAGGGGGACGAAGATAGTGGTAAGATAAAGGAATGGTCACATAATGATTGTTACCAAGATTTACATCCCTCGAATCTAAGATAATTAATACAAGGCCAAACATAAATCTAAGCATCTCATAATCTTTTCTTTGGCGAAAACACATCGCCTATAGCTAGCTAATTGAAAACTAGCCCTCCCGGTTGGAGTGTTGCTCAACGAAATCTAGTTTTTGAACTATATCTCGTTAAATACGCTTGCTGGAAGCAAGCACCCCCAGAAAAGGAGATTACCAAAATGCAGCACGGTTAATTAACCAAAAACTATCTTATCAAGTCCTAAATAAGCGTTACAGGTTTTATTGGACAAACATACTATGATTTATCCATTCCAGCAAGCTAGCTTGCTGGAATGGATATTTTTTTTGATTTGTATTTTTTTATTTTGACAA
>JALNVE010000338.1 GCA_023227695.1 Paludibacteraceae bacterium | reverse complement strand
GGCGTAATGTTCACCTGGTAGGCTGCGACCCATTTGAAACTCCGATGAACATGAGGTTTGGAGGGGATCAAGCCTCTTCAGCCTAAAATCAGCTTTCAAAACACTTCAAGTGTTCATTTGGTAGGCTGAAAACTCTCGTATCACCCATTAGTTCGTATCTTTGTGCATATCAAGGTTGTTTAGTATGTTTTAAAAAATGCCCATTCTGCGGTAGTCTGATTGTTAAAAAGAACGGACACAAACGCAACATTCAAATGTACAAATGCCACGCTTGTGGCAAACAATTCCAAAGTGGAGAGAGGGTCTCTCCCCTAGAATTGTGGAACGAGTATCTGGACGAAAAGCGAACTTACAAGGAATTAGCAAAAACTCACAGCACATCAGTCAGCACAATTAGACGAGTTCTATACTCTGAACCGCCGCAGTTCTCACCTTTCTTGCCACATGAAGCAGTGGTAATTATTGACACCACTTACTTCGGCAGGAAATGGGGTGTTATGATATTTATAGATGCGCGTACGAACCGAGTCCTGAATCGAAAGTTTGTCAAAAACGAAACAAACGCATTGTATCATGAAGGATTACAGGAAATAAAGAGACAGGGCACCAGAATAGTTGCCGTCGTATGCGATGGACATACAGGGTTGCTGGAATCCATAATCACTTGTCCAGTTCAAATGTGTCAGTTTCACCAGCTGCAGATTGTGCGTCGCCTGCTCACCAGCAGTCCACACCTGCTGGCAGCCAAAGAGTTGCGAAAAATATGTTTGGAGATGAAAAGCCATGACGAAGAATCATTCTCTCAAATATTAACCCAGTGGCATGACAAATGGAAGCATTTCTTGAAGGAACGAACAACATACAAGTCGGGCAAGTCGGGCTACACTCACAAACGATTGCGTGGAGCATATGGATCACTTCAACACCATCTTCATTGGCTGTTCGCCTATAAAAACTTCCCGGAGTTACAGATACCCAACACAACAAACCTTTTAGAAGGTCTTAATTCTGAAATGAAACGACGATTGGCTTCCCATAACGGATTGACAAAAGACAGAAAGCAAATGTTTATCAAGGGGTTTTTAAAGACATGGAAGAGCAATCCAAATATAAGCAAAAAGGTCAGCCGGTAGAAACCAGTTGACCTCTTTCATTTGTCTTGTCTGTCAAGTTATCTCTGACGGGTTGCTCCCCAGCAGAGCCCGTTTCCATTTCGCCTGACAGAACAAAGATAATCCTATTTCATTTGTATTTTGTATGCTAATGAAAAAACAGCCTACCAAATGAACACATGAACAAAATATTGTTTTTTCAGCCTACCAAATGAACATTAGACCTTAAAAAACTCACCCTCCCGATTGGAGAGAATCTGTAAGACAACACATTTACAAATAAAAATCTTCTACACTAAAGAGGCTACGCCATATTGATTTAGCGCAGCCTCTTACATATTTTTGTCTGACAAGAAAGGAGATTCGAATAAATCTCACTTTTTCTTTTCCAATCAAATCAATATCTGATTATTTCTGTTGTTGAAGGGAAAGCATATTTCTCCAATGCACAATTATTCGGAACTTTTGCGGTCTTCAAATTATCACAACCATAAAATGTCCATCCTGCAATTTTAGTTACAGAAGAAGGAATCTCTATTTCCGTTAAATTACGACAAGATTCGAAAGCACCTTCTCCAATCACATTAACAGAAGTAGGAATCTTAATACTCTGTATATTCACAGGAGCTGTTAAAAGAGTTGTTTTATCCTTATTATAAAGTACGCCTTCCAAAGAAGAATATTTTTGATTGTCTTCTGACACATTTATAGATGTCAAGCTACTACATTCAGAAAACACCCAATCGCCTATTTCAGCCACAGATGACGAAATTTCAACACTAAAAAGACTATCACATTTACTAAATGCTCCATCACCAATCTTTATAACAGAAGAAGGAATCTCTATTTCCGTTAAATTACGACAAGATTCCAAAGCCAAATCTCCAATTACTTTTACTGATGAAGTAATCTTAACACTCGGTATATTCATAGGAGCTTTTAAAAGAGTTGTTTTATCCTTGTCATAAAGTACGCCATCCAAAGAAGAATATTTTTGATTATCTTCTGACACATTTATTAATGTCAAATTTTCACATCCAGCAAACACCCCCTCGCCTATTTCAGCCACAGATGACGAAATTTCAGCACTAACAAGACTATCACAATTACTAAATGCTCTATCATCTATTTTTATAACAGAAGAAGGAATCTCTATTGTTTTAATGTTAGTTCCTATAAAAGCTTCATTCCCAATATAGGTTATAAAATTGGGGATAATAAAATCAGGCATATCAGAACAACCTTCAAATGCACAAGATCCAATGCCGGTAACGTTATAAACTTTACCATTCTGAACTATTTGACAAGGGATAACGAAAACCACTGGGTTATCCCTCATCTTTAGTTTACAGCTTCCACAATCCACTTCTGCTGTTGTTGAATCCTCATTTATTCTAAATTCCAACATTGTCTCCTCTACAGTAACTGGCATACATGTGGGCTTCTCACCCACAACAAGGCTATCAATTTTTGAGAGTGCATACTTCACTTTTTTTCCGTCTTTCTTCACAACAACAAGACGGTCTTGCGCCATTACATTAAATGTAAACAGTAATGATGCTATGTATATGAATAATTTTTTCGTTTCCATATTCATCTATTTCTCTTTTCAAATTAGTACTTTATCACTTCTGTAGTCGAAGGGAAGGCATTTTCGCCTATCTCACAATCTTTTGGAACTTTTATTGTCGTTAAATTTTTGCATTCCACAAAAGCTTCCTTTCCTATTTTTTTCACTGATGACGGTATAATTACTTCAGTCAATCCATCACAGTATGCAAACGCATATGGACCTATATAAGTGACAGATGATGGTATTTCTATTTCCGTAAGTTTATCACAAAAAAAAAAATCGCTTCAGAATGAATACCAATCACATCATATAATCTTGCTCCAACAATTACTTGACTAGGAATAACCAGACTCGGTTGTACTTCATTATAATCGACAACAATCGCTGTCATTGCAGTTTTATATATTGCGAACTGCAAACCTGTATTTTCTACTGAGACAGGTTGATTAAGAGATGTGGTATCTGTTTCAAAATAAATACTGTCCACTTCATTTATATCTTTGTCACGTCCTGAAATAGCGTTACAACAAAAAAGTAACGAATATGAAAGGAAAAGAAAGACAGTACGTTAGACGTTCACAAAAAGACTACCCGATGAGCTTTAAGCTTGCGGTAGTAAG
>JALNVE010000337.1 GCA_023227695.1 Paludibacteraceae bacterium | reverse complement strand
ATTCTCCACAGGGCAACTGGAAAGAGGGAGATTTTCTCTTCTCTTTCTGCTCTGAAAAATATTTTTTCTACCTGACCCATTTTTTTCCTCCTCAAGTTGCATTATCAATTTGAATCCCCGATGAAACAAGAGCAACCAGACGGAAATATATCTGCAGAGTTGCATTTTATGGGCAAAACGTATGAGTTGAGTGGTTTCTGTACCTCTTTTGCTCAACCTATCGATGAGAAGGGCGAACCACAGACCGAGGTGAAGGGTGGCATTCTAAACCTCACTTTGTCGCAGGCCCCAGACAATCTTTTGTCGCAATGGGCTGTCAGTCAGTGGTCCCGAAAAAGTGGCGAGGTGGTCTTTAAAAACGAGACGGGCACACCGCCTCTTCGAATAAAATTTGTTGAGGCCGCCTGTGTTGGTTTGTCGCAGGAAAATGTTGCAGGAAAAGGTATTGAGACAAAATTAGTGGTCTCTTCCAAATCAGTCTCTTTCAATGCCGTTATTTTAGAAAAGGAGTGGAGAGAGTAGGTGTTAATCCTCAGGTTGAAAACCCTGAACAATGCCCGTCCAAAGCAAGCCCTGGGATAAAGTATGCGTATGGTTTTGATGCGATTTTTTTTGTAGTTACAGCGCAAATGAATGTATTGAATCCTCCCAGATTTCTACAAATCGTTTTGTTTTTTATCTGTTTTTTTTAATGAATAAATACTAACATGGATTTTTTGAATTTGAATGAAAATTTGCAGATTTCGATTCGTATAGCCAAATCTTTAGCACGTGAATATAGTAATGCAAAGTATACATCTGCACATCTGCTGAAGGCTCTTCTTCATAAGGAAGTCGGTTTGGCACCGTTTGTCGAGTCGATGGCTAAGGAGGTTGCCTATTTGGAAGAATGGGCGGAAATCCATATTGAGGAGTGCGAAAAACTTTCTGGCGTTGCCGATGTTGAGGCAGACGAGCGAATAAAATCTCTTTTCGAAGAGGCTGATAATGTCCGGTTGAAATTAGGTTTGTTGGAGATTAATCCCATCTGTGTTTTATGTGCCATGGCCAAACCTGAGGTTGCTTTTACTGCAGATCAGTTGAAGTCGTTTCCTATACGGGAAAAGGAGATTCTGAATATTTATTATGAGAGTGATAGAACAAAACAAACTGCAAGTCTGATGTCTGAATCTCTCCCGATGGGAAAAGACATGATCTCATCTCAAACCAATCTGATGAAATATTGCGTCAATAAGACGCAGGAGGCACGAGATGGTAAGTTGCATCCCGTTGTTTGTCGTGATAAAGAGATTCGGCAGATGATGGTGATTTTGGGTCGAAAAAGCAAACCGAATGTCATGATTACGGGCGATTCTGGTGTCGGTAAAACAGCAATCGTTGAGGGCTTGGCCTTTGATATCGTCAACGGCAATGTGCCTTCGTTCTTAGAGGAGACTGTGCTTTGGGAGTTGGACTCGGGAGCCTTGATTGCAGGTGCTACTTATAAAGGTGAGATAGAAGACCGTCTTAAAAATATTATCAAGGAGTTGAAACAGCAAGAACGGGTTATCCTGTTTGTCGATGAGATACATGTGTTGCTTGACCCTAAACAAGGGAATACAGGTGCCGTCAATGTTTTGAAGCCTGAGTTGGCAAAGGGCGAACTGACCGTCATTGGTGCCACAACGGTCGATGAATACCGCAAATTGGTTGAGCCAGACCATGCCTTCGACCGTCGGTTTGAGGTGCTTCAGATTGCTGAGCCAAGGTTCGATGATGCCGTCAATATGGTCACTTTCGTGATGGAGAGTTATAAGACGTACCATCATTTGGAGGTCGATGAGGTTGCCTTGACTGAGAGTGTGCGATTAGCCAAACGTTACATCAAAGATCGTCGTTTGCCTGATTCTGCCATCGATTTGATGGACAGAACCATGTCTGCAGTGAAAATGGTGAACGAGACAACCGGGGTTGAGGCTAGTTGGCTTTCTCAAGAGTTGGACAAACTCGAAACTCAACGTGGTGATTGGACGGATGATGAATTTGCTGCAAAGTTGAATCTTTTAAAGTTGGAACTTCAAGGCAGAATGAATCCGATAATTCAATGTGAGTTGGGTGATGCTTTGAGTGCTGAATTTTCTGATTCTTCTCAATTGTTAGACCATCTGCATCACTTGACTTTTCAATTAGAGGAACTCTCCAAGCAGAAAATTGAGGTGGTCACTTCCGAACACATTGCTGCTGTTGTGGCAAATGCGACAGGTATTCCTATCGGAAAAATTCAGGCAGGAGAGAAGGATCGTTTGTTAAATATGGAAGAGATCTTACGGAACAGGGTGGTGGGTCAAGACCGAGCTTTGAAATCGTTGACCGATGCCATTCTCGAATCTCGCAGTGGAATGAACAAACCTGGTCAGCCGATTGGCTCTTTTTTCTTTCTTGGTCCAACGGGAACAGGTAAGACTGAGTTGACAAAGGCTTTGGCTGAGGCTTTATTTAACGATGAAAAGGCGATGATTCGTTTCGATATGTCAGAGTTTAAGGAAGAACATTCGGCAGCCTTGCTTTATGGTGCGCCTCCTGGATATGTAGGTTATGAAGAGGGGGGATTGCTTGTCAATAAAATCTGTCAGCAGCCGTATGCTGTAGTCTTGTTTGATGAGATTGAAAAAGCTCATCCCTCCGTGTTCGACATCTTTCTGCAAATTATGGACGAAGGCAAACTACACGATCGCCTGGGCAAAGAGGGAGATTTCTCCAATGCCATTATCATTTTCACTTCTAACGTAGGTAGCGAATGGATTTCAAAAGAGATCTCAGAGGGTAGAGTTCCGACCACCGTTCAGATGATGGAGATGATGGGCCGCTATTTCCGTCCTGAATTTCTGGCCCGTTTGTCGGAGATTGTTCCGTTTGCACCAATTGGCCAGTCTATCTTAATGCAGATCTTTGAGATTCAGTTCAGAGGCTTCCGAAATCTATTACGGAACCGTGAGATGGATATGGAATTGACAGACGATGCCAAACACATGCTAGCCTTCAAAGGTTTCACTCCCCAATATGGAGCCCGTCAGATTTCGGGCATCATACGCAATTATCTCCGCCGTCCCGTTTCCAAGATGATTTTGGCCGAATTGGTTAAAGATGGGGATGTGATAAAAGGTAGGTTGGATGAAACCGGGGAATTGGTGCTAGAGGTGGGGGTATAATGCTGTTAATGTATTGAAAATAAGACCTATGGGTCAATTTGCGTGGTGCAACATGCTCTAATCTGCGATAAATGCTGGTGGTTTGAGAGATTCAAAACATTCAGAGCCAAAATCGAGCAATGTAACTTCTCTATAGGTCAAATT
>JALNVE010000336.1 GCA_023227695.1 Paludibacteraceae bacterium | reverse complement strand
ATTTTATAAAGATGTATGATGGGAAACCATACAATAAAAGACTTAATAAATGTGAAATTTGTGGTAAACCAGCGATTTCCCGTTATTGTTCAAGGATATGTTCGGGCAAGGGACTCTCAAGGTTGCAATCCGAGTTCGAGCCCCGGCGGGGATGCCATCGGAAACGAATATTTGAAATTTGCCGCAAGGCTGGTCTTCGGATGTGGGGGTAAAGCATACGTTCCCTGAAAGGAACGTGGACAGGTTCGAGTCCTGTGAAGATAAATCTTATTCGTTTTCCATGCTTCCAACTTCGGTTGGTAAACAATAATAACGGAGATACGGGTTGGAATCCCGTCTTGCCTCACGGGGCTTGTCTTCTAAGAGCGAGGATACCGTTCGTTTCTGTATTCGTACAGTCAAAATTGAGGGGTTCATAGGCACGGAAAACGGCTGGCCTTCGGGATTGCTGTGGACTGTTCTTAGAGAACCCTTTGAACCATTTTCAAAATCTTAAGAAGGTATCTCCGGAATTCGACGGAATAAAGGGGAATGACCTAACTGGGATAGATTATACGTGGTGTATTGGTTGCACGCGACCCGTCAAGGGTTGAAGACAACGTTCAAGTCGTTGATTTAAGAACAAGTTTGTGTCTGCAAAGGCGCATAAGTGAAATCCCCTACAACTTTCCCCAACAATGGGGTTTATGCAGATGTGCCAGAATGGTTTAACGGGCCTGCCTTCCAAGCAGGATTCTACGGATTCGAATTCCGTCATCTGCTCCATGTTGCACAAACTTGTGCATGAATTGAAATATTGAGCGGTATATCGGTTGGCTTAGATAGTTTCCCTGATTTTAATAGGAATGTCGTATAGTGGTTTTACGGATGTCTGATACGCATCTTAAGTGAGTTCGACTCTCTCCATTCCTACCATCTACTTGGTTCCAGAACGTTGGTGTGATTCTTTTTGATAATTATCTCGAAATTAGAGGTATTATCAAATGGAAAATCAAAAACTATGTGAATATGGATGTGGTAGAAAAGCTAAATTCCAAATGAAGAATGGAAAATGGTGTTGTGAAGATTTCTATACCAAATGTCCAGAGAATAGAAGAAAAAATTCTTCTGCCATTAAAGGCCCACCAAAGGTAGGACATAATAATTTAGGTAAGTTTTGTGAAAAAGGTCATCTTTCTTGGAATAAAGGTCAAACAAAAGAAACCAATGAAACAATTTCTAGGATGTCTAAAAGAATAAAACAAGATTTCCTTATAGGTATAAGGAAAAATGTTGGTCATCCACACACTGAAGAAACAAAAAAGATGTTATCTAAATATGGTGGTATTAAACATGGTTCTGGACGCGGTAAACATGGATGGTACAAAGGATATTGGTGTGACAGCTCTTGGGAATTGGCTTGGGTTATTTACAACCTCGATCATGGGATTAAATTTGAAAGAAATCATCAGGGGTTCGAATACGAATTTGAAGGGGAGAAACATAAATACTATCCCGACTTCATTCTTGATGATGGAACTTATGTCGAAATAAAAGGGTGGTTGAATGAAAAGAACAAATCAAAAATTTCGCAATTTCAATTTCCTCTAGTTATAATCGACAAGAAAAAGATAAGATCGTTTTTGGAATATGTTAGGGAAAAGTATGGAACTAACTTTATTGCTGTATATGAAAATTACAATTCCAAAATTCCATCAAATTCGTTTTCAAATTCTAAAAAGATTGTGACTTGTGTTTCTTGTCAAAAGCAATTTGAAACATATTCTTCAGAAATGTGTCCTGAATGTAAATGTCTTGAAATAAGAAAAAACTGGCCAACTAAAGCTCAGCTAGAGATAGACATTCAAAATCTTAATTGGGAAGAAATTGGGAAAAAATATGGGGTATCAAGATCATCATCAAAAAATTGGGCAAAAAAATATGGTATTCTCTTTTCTAATGAAAGAGCTAAAAAAGAATTATTTTTTTGTACTTGCGGTAAAGATGTTAAAAGGAAAGGGTCATTATGTAAAGAATGTTATCTTAAATCTTTAAGAAGTAAAAATCTTTTATTGAAAACGAAAATTTTGAAGATGAAAGAAACAATGTCTTGGAAAGAAATAGCGAATGAATTAGGCGTAACGGAATCTAAAGCCAGAGCATTTTCAAGGAGAGAATCGTAAAAAAATCATACGGTGATGGTTTCGATTCTCTTTGGCCCCACCAATTTTTACGGGGATGTGACGAAACGGGTAAACGTGGGTTGTGTCCTTTTTAAACAAATTGGAACAGCCTGTTATCAGATTCCAAATCTTGATGACTTGTAGGTTCGAATCCTTCCTTCCTCATCATTATTTTCAAACTGTTCTGGTTGCTGGTACCGAGGGCTTAGGCTCCAAACCAGTCTTAATAGTTTGGGAAGAAAACATTGAACAACCGAAGGCATTTGTTCAATCTCTATCGGTGAGTTTACCTAATGCGGTAAAAGTCCGTGGCCTTCGCCATTTTATTCCAGAGTAGAGCGTAGTTGGTTGCGTGTTCGGCTGTTACCCGAAAGGATATTCCCCCGCAGGTTCGAACCCTGCCTCTGGAGCCATTTATGAGGGAGAAGTAAAACGGAACGATTGATCCTTAAAGCGTCTTAGATCAGCCAACATTCCAACAGGAATGTTTTCTAAGACAAAGTTTCAGTCATAACGCCGCTAGGCTAAAGCGGAAATAGTAGGTTGGACTCCTAAATCCCTCACCATGCAGGGAGAGTTAAACGAAAAGATCGATGAAAGAGTTCATCTTGTAGGGTCTTTGTGCATGAAGTCTTATAAGAACCGTAATCGATTATAACGCCGTACTGATAATACGGTAATAGTGGGTTCGACTCCCACTCTCTGTTCCACTTGTCGTAGTTCAAACCTTACCGACCTAAAACAGTCCCCATTGTCGTGGGATATGTTAGGCCTAAAATTCGGGATAGACCTTGAATGACTATCTGAATAGATGTGGCCACGTCTGTTTAGAAAATTGTTCGTAAAAGGGAACCTGTTTGAAATCCCCGAAGGTGAAAGAACGCCGGTCGTAGGGGGGCCGAAGGTTGATATCAATAAGAGATAGACGGTTTGCGTCAGACATTACTGGTGTAATCTGGTAGCACTCCCCTAACCAAGGGGAAGTTAGGGTTCAAATCCCGAGGTGTCACAAGGATGCGGGCTGGAACATGATTGAAATCCTCTGAAGGTAATTATCCGACAAGACCATTTTTGTATGTTGTGCTATGCACATGAATTAAAATGTGGAAGGTAAATGATGACGTGCCTGAGTCGGAGAAAGGCTTGGATTTCTAATCCAATGTTTGAGAGTTCGAATCTCT
>JALNVE010000335.1 GCA_023227695.1 Paludibacteraceae bacterium | reverse complement strand
GAGAATAACATGAAAAAGGCGCTATACATTAGCGACAATTCTGTAAAACAGGTCTACGTGAACTTGAAAGAGAAGAAATTTTTCGACAGCATGATAGCAAATGGTGTGTCCTCTGAGTTTCGATGCGACAGCATAAACGTCGCTATGGAGGCTTCTCATGAGTTCAAAGTCTATCTCTACGGAAAGACATCGCTGGTATACAGCGATAAAATTATATACAAAACGCTGAAGACTTCGTGTTTTCTCTCTTCGTGCAACAGAGACGAGATGAATACGAACGGATTTATCATTAAAAATTGGAAAATTGAAGAAAATAATGTCTTAGGACAAGTTAATAGATAGTAATATGGAAAATAATAAGGAACACTTGAAGAAATGGATTTCTTCAAAAAAGGAAATATATACAGAAAAGGCTGAGAATCAACTAAATTCCATGCCAATCGACAAAAGAAAGAGAATCTTTAAGATTGTCTTTGGGTTGCTCGGATTCATTGTATTGTTGAAGATCATTCTTTTTGTCGTTTTTAGTATTTCTTCTTCGACAGAAGAAAAAGATGCGGGAATCCCTGACAGCATCGAGACTAAAAATATTACGGAAAAGGACGTGTTAAACATGGATTTGTCCACTCACGAAAAACCGATGGAGGAGTCTAAAAAAAGGGGGTTAGAAAAGATGATCGATGACATGAGAAAAACTGATTCTTTAGAAAATAATGGAAACAAATAAAAGTAAACAACAACAGAGACTTTTGCACGTTGGCAGCATCTTTGTCGCTGTCACTCTGATTGCCATTTTTTTCATCCTTGGAGGTGGAAAAGAGGATGCTACTTCTGTTGCTAACGTTCAGGAGGAGGGTCTTAATTCGGAACTTCCAGACCCATCCTCTTCTCAGTTAACATCAAATAAACTGGACGTGATCGTGCAGGAAGAGAAACGGATTATGAACGAAAAGAGCAATCAACAAAAGCAAAACAGCAACTCATTCGACCTGATGGGGAATCTGAACACTCCAGAGGAGGAAGTGAAGAAGGAGGAGTTTATGAATAATGACGTCGAGACGACAATCAACATCGAATCGACAAACGAAAGACCTGCTGCATCTTCTGGTAGAAGAAGCTCTGCTCCTTCTACGGCAACGTCTCAGAGACACACTTCGGAAAGAAGATATGCTTCATCATCGACCTCACAGGAAGATGATATGACCTCAGCTGCTGAGAAAAGAAGAAAAGAGAAGGAGGCGGAAAAGAAGACGCTACGAATCCGTTATGGGTTAGAGGAGGAGGAGGAGGAGACTACAACAAAAGATCCGGAAAAAGAGACAATCCCTTCCATTCCT
This sequence comes from Paludibacteraceae bacterium, assembly GCA_023227695.1. Lineage (GTDB taxonomy): Bacteria > Bacteroidota > Bacteroidia > Bacteroidales > Paludibacteraceae > RGIG10190. The sequence continues at coordinate 2,012 of JALNVE010000335.1, read as the reverse complement.
ACCTCTACTAAAAAGAAAGGAAATGGATTCAGAACAATGGGAAACTCTGCGATCAGCACAGATGCAAACACTATCCGTGCGATTGTTCATGGAGAACAGAAGAATATTACTACGTCTTCGCAAGTTAAGTTACGATTACTAGACCCTGTTAACATCGATGGAGTACAAGTACCTCGCAATACAATCGTTTACGGAAAAGCTTCTTTCTCTGACAATAGGATGACGGTGACTATCGACAACATTAGATATGCAGATAACTTATTGCCATTCAAGGCTGAAATATACGATATGGATGGTTTTCGAGGTCTATATGTACCGGATAATATAACTAACGAGACAAAAAAAGATGCTTCTTCTGGGACTATATCGAGAACTACAGTCGTTGGAGGTCCTACTTCGGCCACTCCAACTGGATTGATGAATTCTGCGATAAACGCAACTAATAGTGCAATCCAATCCGCCACAAAAAAAAGGATTAAAGAGGCGAAAGTTGACTTGCCTGCCAACTACAAAATATTAATTAAAATAAAAAAGAAATGATTAAGAAATTATTGTTTACAATCTTATCCATCTTATATATTTGCAATCCCGTCTTATCTCAATCTACTACGGTGGGAGTAGGGAAGATTTCTCTGGAAATCTCGGACACCAAATGGGTATATCTGAAATTTCCTGCAAAAATTAAATATGCGGATATGGGTACGGATGATATTCTCGTAGAGAAGACAAAAGTTGATAACATTCTTCGTGTTAAGAGTGTTGTCCCGGTCTTTGACGAAACGAGCATCACCATCATTGCATTGGATGGTAAGATTTATACGTTTTCCCTACATTACAACCAGAATCCAAAATACATCGCCGTTGACTTACGGAATGTAAAGAACAACGTGATCGTAGACGCAAACGCTATTACTCCTATGTCCATCGAGCTATCAATGTTAAGGACCAGCCATATTATCCTAAAGGATAATATCGCCGACATTTCGGTGGGAGTGGACTCTATCGTCGCCGAGCTGGCTGAAGACGATATCATGAATATATGTAAGGCCAGACAGGTAAGTGGGTTTGATGGATTCACGGAGACTTCTCTTACTATCATCACGGAGAACAAGGAGATATTTCCCTTTATAGTCACTCACAACGATAATCCGAAAGATCTGAATATTAATGTGGCTTCTGGTGACACTGACGGTAATGTCAGTGCCAACTTTTCTGAGTCTACAATGAATGAGGTGGAGATGGAAAAACTCGGTAAAGAAATCGTTGAGAAAGGTGTTAAGATTAACAACATAGGTGTATATGATGATAAGATGAACTTTTGCCTAGCATCTTTATACATCAAGAATGACATCTTGATGTTTCACATCAGGACGACAAACAACTCCAAAATTGATTATGATGTAGACTTTATCAGATGCTATATCAAAAATAAAAAAAATTCAAAATCTTCAGTCAGTCAGGATGATGAGAAGATTCCTATCTACATATATAAGACGGACGAGGATAAGATACTTGCCAATGACAGTTTTAGCGAAATCTTATTTTTTAAGAAATTTACAGTACCTAATAAGCATTTGTTTTACTTTGAGATGTTCGAAAAAAATGGTGGTAGACATTTAAAGTTTACATGTTCAAACAAAGAAATTCTCAAAGCTGAATTTCTAGGAGATGAATAAACACTTTGTTTTACATTACAGGCGATTTCGATGTCATTCCGACCATTTGTTCATTCTCGACATTTCATGGCCTTAAAACAAGCCAAAAACAGCAAGGTAGGTGAGGATTACACCACTTTATCAAAAGTGGGCGGTCTATTACACAACTAGTCGATTATCATAGATGAAATGAATTCTTTTTGTTTTTATGCACTTCGTTTTTAAGTGTTTTGAAATCCGCTTCTACATAGAGGTCCTTTTTCTTGTATATAGAGCCAACCTCGCTATTTCCCATATACAATTTACCATTAAGATGGTCTATTTTTATAGCGATGTTATTTGCTTTCAATAACATCT
>JALNVE010000334.1 GCA_023227695.1 Paludibacteraceae bacterium | reverse complement strand
ATAATGAAAAAGCTAAATTTCCAAAATCGTTTGACAGTTCAAGATTACTTTGCATCAAAGAAAAGTAATAATATACAATATTAAACAAAGTAATGATATTTTCAATTAAAAAAACAAAAAACACAATTTTCCAAGAAACGAAAAAGCACACCAACCTACCCGGCTCAAAGACAACAAAATAACCTATTATTGAAAATTTAGAAAGAATTTTTCCTTACCTATTTTTTATTTAAACAAAAAAGAGTAATTTTGCAGCCAATTATTATCCATAATTACAAAAAGCCATGAGTGTTTTGCCCGAACACAAGTGGTGAAGTGAAAGATTAAATAAAAACATTAAAAAAAATTTAAGCAGTGGATACTTTAAGTTACAAAACCATTTCTGCTAACAAAGCAACCGTTACTAAAGAATGGATTGTTGTAGACGCAACAAACCAAGTTCTAGGACGTATGGGCGCTAAGATAGCAAAGCTTTTAAGAGGTAAGCACAAAGCAAATTACACTCCTCACGTTGACTGCGGAGATAATGTAATTATCATCAACGCAAACAAGTTAGTCATCACAGGAAACAAGGCTACAGATCGTATCTATTTGAGATACACTGGATACCCAGGTGGTCAAAGAGCAACCACTCCAGGCGAGATGCTAAAAAAGAGTCCAGAAAAGTTGATCCGCAAAGTTGTTAAAGGAATGTTGCCAAAGAATCGTCTTTCTGACGCCATCATCAACAACCTTTATGTATATGACGGAGCTGAGCACAAACATGAAGCTCAACAACCAAAAGTAATCGATTTAAACTCAATTAAGTAATAAGCATGGAAGTAGTTAATGCCATTGGTAGAAGAAAGGCCGCAGTTGCTCGTGTCTATCTTAGCGAAGGAAACGGTGAAATAACCATAAATAAAAAAGCTCTTGCTACATACTTCCCTTCAGGAATATTGCAGTATGTGGTTAAGCAACCATTGAACAAACTTGGAGTTGCTGAAAAGTTCAACATAAAGATCAACCTCAATGGAGGTGGTTACAAGGGTCAAGCTGAAGCTTTGAGACTTGCTATCGCTCGTGCATTGGTAAAAGTTGACGCTGATAACAAGCCAGCTCTTAAGTCAGAAGGATTCCTTACTCGTGATTCTCGCGTTGTTGAACGTAAGAAACCAGGACAACCTAAGGCAAGAAGGAAATTCCAGTTCAGTAAACGTTAGTCCTTGGAGAGATACCTTAATTTATTATTGGTTATCTTTAAGAAAGCGTTTAGCATCTAAACTTCGAAGACTCATTTTACATGTGACTACTTCGGAGCTGATTAAATTAAAAAGAAAGTAAACGATAAAAAACAAAAACATGTCAAGAACTAATTTTGATGAATTACTAGAAGCCGGTTGTCATTTCGGTCACTTGAAAAGAAAATGGAACCCAGCAATGGCTCCATATATCTTCATGGAACGTAACGGTATCCATATTATTGATCTTCACAAAACTGTAGCAAAAATCGACGAAGCAGCTGCTGCGTTGAAACAAATTGCAAAATCGGGCAAGAAAATTCTTTTTGTAGCTACAAAGAAACAAGCAAAGCAAGTCGTTGCCGACAAAGCAAGCGCTGTTGCTATGCCATACATCACTGAGAGATGGGCTGGTGGTATGTTGACCAACTTCCCTACAATCAGAAAGGCTGTCAAGAAGATGGCTTCCATCGATAAATTAACAAACGATGGCACATACGACAACTTGTCTAAGAGAGAGAGACTACAGGTTTCTCGTCAAAGAGCTAAGTTAGAGAAGAACCTAGGAAGTATCGCTGACTTGACTCGTCTTCCATCTGCATTGTTCGTTATCGACGTAATGAAAGAGCAGATTGCTGTAAGAGAGGCAAAACGTCTTGGTATTCCTGTATTCGGTATTATTGATACTAACTCAAATCCTAATAACATCGATTTCGTCATCCCTGCAAACGATGACGCAACAAAATCAATCGAAGTTATTTTGAACGCTATCACAACTTCTATCCAAGAGGGTCTTGAGGAGAGAAAGATTGAAAAGCAAGAAAACGAGGCTGCTGAAGCTCCTGAAAAGAAAGAAAGAAGAGCTAAGGCTGCTAAGAAATCTAAAGTAGAAGACATCTCTTCATTGAACGCTAACGTTGTTAGTAAGTTCATCAAGAAAGAAGAGGATTAATTCAAATATTACAAGCCTTTTCTCCCATTGGGGAGAAAAGGCTTTTTAAGGCAAACTTTGATTTGCCATTCATTTTTTAAAAAACTCTAAAAAACATACAGATATGGCTGTTACAATGGATGACATCAAGAAATTGCGTACAATGACCGGTGCTGGCATGATGGATTGCAAGAAAGCATTAGCTGAAGCAGACGGAGACATCGAAAAAGCAATGGAAATCGTCCGTAAGAAAGGTCAAGCTATCGCTGCTAAGAGAAGCGACCGTGATGCTGCAGAAGGTTGTATACTTGCTGACTGCGACGGTACTTATGCTGCAACTATAGCTTTGAAGTGTGAAACTGACTTCGTTGCTAAGAATGCAGATTTCATCGCATTGACTCAAAAAATATTAGATAACGCATTCAAGAACAAACAAGCTGACTTGGCTACTTTGAGCGCTTCTGTTATCGACGGTTCTACAATTGATCAATTAGTAACTGACCGTTCAGGTGTTACTGGAGAGAAAATGGAACTCGACATGTACAGCTATGTTAGCGGTGCTTCTGCAGTTGCTTACGTTCACCCAGGAAACAAATTGGCTGCTATCGTTGCATTCAACCAACCTAACGTTGACGCTACAGTTGCTAAGGACATTGCTATGCAAATTGCTGCAATGAACCCTGTTGCGATCGATGAGACAGGTGTTGCTGCAGACATTCTTGAAAGAGAGAAAGAAATTGCTAAGGACAAGGCTCGCGAGGCTGGAAAACCTGAGAATCTTCTTGACAGAATTGCTGAAGGTGCAGTTAAGAAATACTTCAAAGAGTTCACTCTATTGGAGCAAGAGTTCATCAAGGATGCAAAAATAAATGTTGCTCAATACTTGGACAAAGCTAGCAAAGGTTTGACAGTTACTGCTTTCAAACGTATCACTTTGAATCAGGAATAATTCAATTCTTATATATAGAGAAAGCACGTCCAAAAGACGTGCTTTTTTCGTTTATGGCTAACAGGTCTTCCCTGTTAATTATGCAAATTCAAAACAAACCAATTGCAGAAGCTAGTAGATGTGAATATTTGACCTATAGGTCATTTTGCAGGATGAGACATGCCCACATCTCCTATAAACAAAGGGGTTTTGAGCATTTGAAAGTTTTGAGATGAAAAATCGAGCTTTTAAACGTTACTATGGGTCATT
>JALNVE010000333.1 GCA_023227695.1 Paludibacteraceae bacterium | reverse complement strand
TCCTATTCCCCCTCTTGCCGAGCAAGACCGAATTGTAAAAATATTAGATAGGTTCGATGCTTTGGTAAACGACCTGTCTGTCGGTCTCCCTGCCGAGATTGCCGCCCGCCAAAAGCAATACGAATACTACAGAGATATGTTACTCTCTTTTAATGAACTTCCCAACGAATAAATCTTGATTTATGACTTCTTATAATATAATCTCTGAATCGGACGATAGTACCGTTGTCTCTTCCTATCAGGCTTCTTCTAATAGATCTTCCGCATTTCAGTCCGAGGCGGATCTTGAAAAGGAACTGATTCATATTTTAGAGGACCAATGTTACCAATATATTTCTATTCACTCTGAGGAGGATCTTATTGTCAATCTAAGGCATAAGATTGAAGAACTTAACAATTATTCCTTTTCCGACACGGAATGGGAAAGTTTCTTCTCCGCTTGTATCGTCGGTAAGAATGAAGGAATTGAACAACTGACAAACCGTATTCAGAACGACAGCATCCAAATTCTCAGATGTGATTCCGGATTATATAAAAATATAAAGCTGATTGATAAAGAGGACATCCATAACAATAGATTACAGGTCATCAACCAATATAAGCAGACATCCGGGAATAAAAGTACTCGTTATGATGTGACCATCCTTGTGAACGGTCTCCCTCTCGTACATATCGAACTTAAACGGAGAGGGGTCGCCATCCGTGAGGCCTTCAACCAGATAAACAGATATCAGAGAGACGCCTTTTGGGCGGATAGTGGTCTATTTCAATATATTCAAATCTTCGTTATCAGTAACGGAACGTTCACCAAATATTATAGTAATTCCACACGACTGAACGTTGAGAAGGAACATGACGGTATAGGGGCAAAGGTTACAAAGAAGACAAGCAACAGCTTTGAGTTCACCTCCTTTTGGGCGGACGCAAATAACCGTATCATCCCAGACCTTGTGGATTTCTCTAAGACTTTCTTCGCCAAACATACAATACTTAATATTCTCACTAAATACTGCATCTTTACTTCCGAAAACATGTTGATGGTCATGCGTCCTTATCAGATCGCAGCAACGGAAAGGATCATCAACAAGATAAAGATCTCTAATAACTATAAGTCCTTCGGTTCTAAGGATGCTGGCGGTTTTATTTGGCATACTACCGGATCGGGTAAAACTTTGACCTCCTTCAAGACTGCCCAATTGGCTTCTAAGATGCCTTTCATTGACAAGGTCCTTTTTGTCGTAGATAGAAAGGATCTGGACTATCAGACCATGAAGGAATATGACCGATTTGAAAAGGGGGCTGCTAACAGCAACACTTCCACCAAGGTTTTGGAACGGCAGTTAGGGGATGGTAATACTAGGATCATAATAACTACTATTCAGAAGTTAAGTGTATTCATAAATAGAAACGCTAATCACAAAGTCTTTGATGACCATGTGGTCATCATCTTTGATGAATGTCACCGAAGTCAATTCGGGGATATGCACCGTGATATCGTTAAGGCATTCAAAAAATACCATCTGTTCGGTTTTACCGGTACTCCAATCTTTGCTGATAACAGCACGGGCAGAACTGCAGGGCTCAGAACTACGGAGGATTCTTTCGGTTCGCTATTGCATATCTATACGATTGTGGATGCCATAAACGATAGGAATGTACTTCCTTTCCGTGTTGATTATATCAAGACAATGGGCGACCTTGAACCTGATGTCGACGACAATAAGGTAGCTGACATCGACAGGGAAAGGGCCTTCTTGTCTCCTAAAAGGATAGGTGAAGTGACTAGATACATCCTTGAAAATTTCAATCGTAAGACTTATCGAAACGAGAATGGGAACTATTCCTTTAGCTGTCTTTCCAATGTGGCAAATGTGGCTTGTTCTAAAAGGAACAAGACAGATGAAGTCAAGGCAAAAAAACAACTCAATGGGTTCAATTCTATTTTTTGTGTCTCTTCCATAGAAGCGGCCAAACTTTATTATAATGAATTTAAGAAGCAGATGTCGGAGAATCCGGATCGGCGGCTTAATATATCTACTATCTTCAGTTATGGGGCAAACGAGGAGGTTGCAGACGGTATTATTGACGAGGAGAACCCGGAAGACACAACTCGTCTTGATCAATCGAGCCGAGACTTCCTTGATAGTGTGATTTCTGACTACAATGAAATGTTTTCTACCAATTATGACACGTCTGGAGACAAATTCCAAAATTTCTATAAGGATGTATCTCTCCGTATGAAAAACCGTGAGCTTGATCTTCTGATTGTCGTCAATATGTTTCTTACCGGATTTGACGCTACTACCCTGAACACGCTCTGGGTGGACAAGAATTTAAGGGAACATGGACTTATTCAGGCCTTCTCCCGTACAAACAGGATATTAAATTCTATTAAGACATTCGGTAACATCGTCTGTTTCCGTAATCTTCAGAAAAGGGTTGATGAAGCCATCTCTAGATATGGTGATAAGGAAGCGGGAGGCATCAGTATTCTTCATAGCTTCAAGGATTACTATTATGGTTTTGATGATTCTAAGGGTAAACATAGATCTGGATATAAGGAGCTTGTTGATAAACTTACCGAAGATTACCCTTTGAGTGATACTTCCATTATCGGTGAAGAGCGACAAAAGTCTTTCATCTCGCTTTTTGGTGGCATTCTACGTATGTGCAATCTTCTTTCCTGCTTCGATGAGTTTGAAGGGAAACATATTCTTTCGGATCGTGATATGCAAGATTATCAAAGCCGTTATTTGGACATCAACGATGAATGGAAACGTTTCCGAGAGAAAGGGGAGAAGGCTGATATCTGTGATGATATCGTCTTCGAAATTGAGCTTATCAAACAGGTGGAGATCTCAATCGACTACATCTTAATGCTTGTCAAGAAATACCATGACAGTCATTGTAAGGATAAGGAGATACTTGTCAGTATCAATAAGGCCATCTGTTCTTCTGTCGAATTACGTAGTAAAAAGGTCCTTATTGAAGAGTTTTTGTCTAAAAACAATGAAATGGACAACGTCTCTGATGAATGGAAAGACTTCGTCTCTAAGAAAAAGGACAAGGAAATGGAACTGATCATCTCGGAAGAGGGTCTTAATGGAGATAAAACACGCTTCTTCATGGATTCGGCATTTCGAAACGGTGCGGTAAAAACCATCGGAAAGGATCTGGATGATATCCTTCCTCCTGTCTCTCGTTTCGGTGGTGCTCGTGAGAAAAAAAAGGCTTCTGTATTAGAAAAACTACTCGTCTTCTTCGATAGGTATTTTGGATTATAGATTTTATCTATGTTCTTATGAATAAGAAGAAACTTTATGGGTGATCTTAGAATTTCTAAGTTATGAGGTTGCTT
>JALNVE010000332.1 GCA_023227695.1 Paludibacteraceae bacterium | reverse complement strand
TGTTTTGAATCTCTCAAACCACCAGCATTTATCGCAGATTAGAGCATGTTGCACCACGCAAATTGACCCATAGGTCAAAAATTATAACTTGTTGTTCTTGCTCGGCTATGCTCTAAAACCTACAGCTTTGTGATTAAGATTCCACTATTATCTCACCTCCGTCAGGAACAGCATCAAATTGAATCTGATTTTCGGAGATGTATTTGAAAGGAATCTCAACACTATTCTGCTTTACACTTTTAATCTTCGATTCTCCCTTGAAATTGACAATAACGGTCAATGGCTGGTCATAAATCTTATTGTCCAAATTATCTGTTAACAAGAAAATTTGCTTGGATTTATCCTTGGATTTACTTTTCAAAAGTTTTGCACACTGTGCCTCTTTGTGGTACTTAACGGCATTGGCATAAGTCGTAATCCAAACTCGGTCTTTGTAGGATGCCAGCGTATCGAGCTGCTCTCTAAACAACGTATCCAGCACCCATGCATAACTGAAATCGGAAACCTCCTTGTTATAAACACTGTGATAAAGATATGTCAACAATCCGCCGTTTTTCACTGCCTTCTCTATTTCGGCAGCATAATCGGCCGTTTTTGTCTCGGTCATTACACTATAAGCAAATGTGTTGAAATAGTCCTTTTCTCCGGCCATGTTATGGTACGAATAACATTGAGGAGAGTAGGGATTAATCACACCGCGGGCTGCAATATGTCCAGACTTTTTCAGATAATTGACCAACGTTTGGTTCTATTCCCCGTAAGGGTAAGCGAAGGTAAAAACGGGATAACCCACCTCTTTTTCTATCTTCTCTTTAGGCTCCAAAACCTCTTTTTTATAAAGCGAATCGTTATTTAAGTGAGGGTGCGTTGCACTGTGGTTGGCCATCTCATTCCCAAGATTTGCAGCTTTACGCAAAGGCTCCCAATCTTTTACTGTAGAGATGAAAATATTGAAAGTAGCCACCATGTCACGCTTTTGCAACTCAGGCACCACAATGGCTGGATGACCCGGAGTCCAATCGTCGAACGTCAAGGCAACGGCTGCCTGTTTATTATCTTTCCAATTACAGATTTTATATTCAGATAGAACCTCTTCAAATTCCTTCTTTTGGGGATATAAACCAATAGAAATAAGTAAAAAAGCACTTAAAACTAAACTACGGTAATTCATTCTATTTCTCAAAATTAAAATTCTTCTTACAAACTAAATCTCAGAAAACCAACTCAAAAAGAGCTGTCAAAATTTTTTGAAGGCAAATATAGTTTGAAAGTTAGAAACTATCAGAAAAGGAAAGAGAATTTAGAATTATTTTGAAATAAAACTCAAAAATAGAACCCCTAACTCTTTAATAACTCATTTTATTTTCCTATATTAGAAAATAGATCATTGAGATTTAGTTATTGATTGCAGTTACGAACATGTCGGACGAAGTCCGGCTTAATTTTTTTAATTTACATAATTCGAAGTCCATAAAATTTCCGATTTTTTGAATTATATATCAAATGCAGTTTTAAGATTTAGGCATCTATTTATGATAAAAAACTGTTGATAACTATTCACAAAACGACCATCAGAAGGTGTTAATAACTTGTGATAACTCGGTAAGAAAAAATGAAAACAAAATTTTAAAAATTCAAAAATTCATATATAAAAATTCACCTTCCAACTTTCCAAATTATTTAAAAAAACTTTCAGATTTTTAATCAACCGTTTTTATACAATTTCAACAGCTTTCAACAGCTATTTTTTATTAACTTTGTTCAATTGTTAATACTGTTGATAAATATCAAGAATCGCTAATTCCTAATGATTTATATCAAGATTGGCTTTTGATAACTTTTGTCCAAACGTTTATAACGTATTTTGCAAGATAATTTTGAAAAATATATCAACCATATCAACAGCCTATCATTAACATCATATTTTTATTAAATTAAAAAAGAAATAATATATATATAAAGAGAAAAGAGAAAGTTTAAAAGTGTTTGTTTATGGATTACGCAAAAGAAATTGAAAAGCTCAAAAAAGAGAAGAACGCTGTTATTATGAGCCACTACTATACAACAGGCGACATTCAAGATATAGCCGATTACATAGGTGATAGTTTAGCATTGGCTCAACAGGCAGCTAAGACAGATGCCGATATTATTGTACTCTGTGGTGTTCACTTCATGGGTGAAACAGCAAAAATACTTTGTCCTGATAAGAAGGTCTTGGTTCCAGACATGGCTGCAGGTTGTTCATTGGCCGATAGTTGTCCGGCTGATAAGTTCGAAGAATTTGTTAAGGCTCATCCTGGATATAAGGTTGTTTCATACGTCAACACTACAGCAGCAGTAAAAGCTTTGACAGATGTAGTGGTCACTTCTTCTAATGCTAAACAGATTGTTGAAAGCTTTCCGGCAGATGAGAAATTGATATTTGGTCCAGATCATAATTTAGGTAGTTATATCAACTCCATCACAGGACGAAATATGTTGCTTTGGGATGGTGGCTGTCATGTTCACGAGAAGTTTTCAAAAACTAAGATACTTGAGTTAAAGAAACAATATCCTGATGCTTTAGTTTTAGTTCATCCTGAATGTAAGGAATCTATCGTTTCAATAGCAGATAAAGTAGGTTCAACAGCAGCATTGTTAAAGTTTGCTGTTAATTCTGATAAAAAGGAATTTATTGTGGCCACAGAATCTGGTATTTTACATGAGATGCAGAAACAGGCTCCTGATAAGCTCTTTATTCCTGCTCCTCCAGAATCTGGTGCTTGCAACAACTGCGAGTATATGAAGATGAATACTCTTGAGAAGGTTTATAAGATTTTGAAAGACGAAACTCCAGAAGTTTTGGTTGATCCTGAAGTGGCGAAGAAAGCAATTAAGCCTATCAAGAAGATGCTTGAAATCAGTGCTAAGTTAGGTTTGTAATTTTGATCATTAGGTTTCGTTTCATTTATAGATTTTTATATGGATTTAGACGAAGTTCAGAAGTCAGTCGACGATTGGATCAAAAAGTATGGAGTTCGCTATTTCAGTGAATTGACCAATACTGCTGTTCTGATGGAAGAGGTAGGAGAGCTTGCTCGTGTCATGGCGCGTAAGTATGGAGACCAGTCAAGTAAGGAAAGTGACCTAAAATACCATTTAGAGGACGAAATGGCGGATGTTTTATGGGTATTGGTATGTTTGGCTAACCAAACCGGTGTAAACCTCACAGAGGCCTTTAAAATGAATTTAGAGAAAAAGACAAATAGGGATTCGACCCGTCATCTCGAAAACAAGAAACTGTACGAAAATAAGAAAGAATAATAATTAAAAATATATTTAAGTGGATAGATTTGATGCTATTTTAAAAGAATATGATTT
>JALNVE010000331.1 GCA_023227695.1 Paludibacteraceae bacterium | reverse complement strand
TCTTACTACCGCAAGCTTAAAGCTCATCGGGTAGTCTTTTTGTGAACGTCTAACGTACTGTCTTTCTTTTCCTTTCATATTCGTTACTTTTTTGTTGTAACGCTATTTCAGGACGTGACAGATTATAGAAAAAGGCTGAGCCAATTCTGATTGGTTCAGCCTTTTTTAGTTTCAGCGTTTGGCTAAAACTAATTAGACTAATTTTTGTCATTACCCAAATTCTTCAATTCATAGAACTGATCCACAGCCGATGGAATCTCCTCGCGGCGATGCGTTACGTAGATAAGTGATTTGCCAGGTTGCTCACAGAATTTCTCTATTAGCTGACGGGCTCGTTTCTTGTGCGGAATATCCAATCCATGAAGAGGTTCGTCTAAAATCAAAAAGTCTGGATTCTTAACCATTGTACGGGCAAAAAGAACTAGACGCTGTTCTCCACCTGAAATCTTCAGAAATGATTTATCCTTTAGATAACCAATACCCAACAAATCCATCCATTGATAGCAAAGACGCTCCTGCTCCTCATTGCATTTGCGGAACAGACCAATGGTATCAAAGAATCCAGAACCGACGATTCGGCTGCAAGGCTGGTTCTCGTTAAAGAACAGGTGCATCTCGGAAGAGATGTAACCGATAGGACGTTTGATGTCCCAAATGCTCTCGCCTGTACCACGACGTTTATCGAAAATGGTGATGTTCTGAGAATAAGCCTTCGGATTGTCACCCACCATAAGGCTTAACAAAGTAGACTTGCCAGATCCATTGGGACCAAGCAAAGCCCATTTCTCACCCTTCTTTATTTCCCAGTTCAAGTGGCTGAACACCACTCTATCTTTGTATGACAAATTGATATCTTCCAAACGGACAACCGACTCGTATTGCTTGGATGGAACGACCGTCTCAGGCAACAAAACATCGGCAGAGAAACTCTTTTGAGGAACAAGGCACTCTTTAGGCGAAGCCAAGAATTCGTCTTTCGTCATGGCCGGGCCGTACTCCATATTCTTTACAGGCAATACGTTGGTCACGCACTCAGGAATCTCGATCAATGCAGGAACCAAGAAGACCATCTGCTGGAACTTAGAAAGTTCCGTGAAAAACAGGTTCAACTCTGCCATCATCTCCTTATCCAAACCAATGAACGGATTATCAAAAATCAGCAGTTCAGGCTTCTGCATCAAAACATTGGCAATCAGCACGCGACGTAATTCACCAGACGAAAGCATGATCAAATGTTTCTCGTATAAAGGCTCCAAGTTCAATCTACGGACCAAAACATGTTTTTCCTCCTCATTCAAAGGTATAGAAGTTATCAGTTCTCGTACGGTTGGTGTTGTCTCGTTTTCCATAGCATGGAAACGCTGCTGATAGTACATGTTCTTATAATCAGCCAAAAGATAAGCCGATTCGAAGCTAACCTTACGGATCAACTCCGAAGCATAAAACTTTCCAGTTTCATGAGCCTTCTCTACCGACCAGTAACCATAATTGATTTTGCCCTCACGAACAGCGTATTTTCCACAAATGAAATCGGCAAGAAATGTTTTACCCGCTCCATTCAAACCAACAACTGCCCATTGCTCGCCTCTTTTTATCTCCCAATTGATAAGGGGATCGTATTCCAATCCATAAACTCTAGGTCTAACACCCTTCAACTGAAGAAAATGGTTCTTTTCGTCCATGCTTTCAAATTTTTTGCAAAGATACAACTTACAGAAAAGAAAAAGGAGCGAAAACAGGAAGAAAAGACGGATCAAGTAAAAAAGTCCGTAGACAGTTTTTGACCACGAATTGTTTTATTTCAGGTCAACTTAAATCAGGGAAAGACACTCTTTGATGTAGGATGCTCAAAACTTGAGATTAAAAAGGTGCTGGTTTAAACAGCCGCGAAGGCGGCTAATCGGTTGCTCAACATTTTTTTCTATGATTAAAAATCATATCCGAATGTAGTATGAAACAATGTCGTTCTTACAGAATAACCCTCTAGATGAGATACATTTAAGCAACCAATATCATAACCGAAGGTAATAGAAAACTCAGAGATCTGCCATCCTGCAGCTAGTTTCAGACCAGCATCTAACCTCTTAAATCCACCATTTTCCGAAAAACTTCTAGGTTCATCAGGAAGAGTTCTATTATTACCAAAAACACCGATCGCAGCATATGGTCCAAATTGCAAATTGATACCGCTTTCATTGTTGATATTTATACGAAAGCTCGACAATATAGGAAATTCGAGATAGAACATATTAATAGTTTCAGTCTTATCTAAGACATCATACTTACATCCTTTATTGGTCAAAAAACAACCGGTTTCCATATAATAATGATGTGAAAAAGCATAATCAGCAATAATACCTGCATGAAAATTAAACTTTGACGAATTATCAGCCACATCACCTTTCAGATTTGATGCACCCACACCTATTCTTGCACCCAACAGGAAAGTACCCTTCTCCATTTCGGCGGTTGCATTAAAAAAAAGTAGTAATTGCAATAGCACAATAGATATATATAGTTTCATAATCTTAATATTATAGTTAGACTCGCAAATTTTCTCAAACTCAGATTCTTAAATATATAAAAAAAATAAGATTTTTGAAACAATTACAGAATTTATTATGAATCAGGTAAAAAACAAATTTTAGTTTTTTTCGCAGAAAAGGAAAAAGCAAATATTCACAACTTTATTAGATTTCACAGTTGTCGATTTCAAAAAAAAGAGGGAAAGATTAAATCTTCCCCTCTTCATATCTAATTTGAGTTTCAATTAGAAATCATAACCAAGTGTTACAAAGAACAAAGCTGTCTTTGCATCACCACCTTCAGCATCTGAAACATTCATCAAACCAAGATCATAACCTAAAGATACTGAGAATGCAGAGAATTGAGCACCAGTTGCAAGACGAAGACCTGCATCAAATTTTTTGAAAACACCTTCGTCGAAGGAATCTACACCTTCACCGCTCTCTCCGAACAAACCGAATGCAGCGTAAGGACCAGCTTGCAAGTTCAATCCGAATTTGTCAGTGAAATTGAAACGATAGCTAGCCAAAACTGGGAGTTCCAAGTAATACAATTCCATGTCTATTGATTCACTACCCAAAAATCCTAAATCGTAATCATAAGATGTACCTTTTTTTGTGAAGTACAAACCTGGCTCCAAATAAAAGCTCTCAGAGAAAGCATAGTCACCAACAGCACCAACATGGAAGTTGAAAATTGAAGTATTTCCAACAGCAGCATCACCAGTCAAGGTTGCAAAACCTCCTCCGGCTCTAACTCCGAATTTGAATGTTCCTTCTTCTAACTCTGCATGAGCACTAAAAACAAGTCCTAAAAACAGGACAGCTAAAGATAAAAT
>JALNVE010000330.1 GCA_023227695.1 Paludibacteraceae bacterium | reverse complement strand
ACCCATTCTGTCAATTCCTTTAATCTCTATTGTTGCAGGGAAACAGAGCATCTTATGTGTTTCCCAAACCGCAGAAACAATACGTTCACCAAAGTTAGACTTCAACTTCATCGCAACCGGACATTGTCGTTTATGAACGACCAACATACCATCGTCTTCACGGAATCCTAATATATCATCACCAGGTATTGGGTTACAACATTCTGCAATACGGTAAGTAACTCCAGAAGCATCCTCTGTCAATGTGAACGTAGCCTTTGGATCAATCTTTTTACCCTCTTCGTTTACTGATTGATTAGTAGAAGAATTAGAAGATTTACCAAACTGAAGTTTCCAATATTTCACCCATCGGTTTTGAGTTTTACCATTGAAAATCGTCTTATTCAAATCATCCAAACTCAAAGATCCCTTTCCTATTTTGTAGAAAAGATCTTCTTTCTTCAGTCCTTTATAATTCTCCAGAATTTTAGATAAAAGATCTGGAGTAAGCTTCTGATAGATTCCTTCCAAATAGGTTTCCAAATCATGTTCACCCTTCTTGATGAATGTTTTGTATTCCTTCTTGAACAAGCTCTTTATCTTTGTTCTAGCCCTTGCTGTCTTAACTATATTGATCCATTCTGAAGAAGGTTTCTGTTTTTTAGAAGTCAAAACCTCAACTTGGTCACCACTATTCAAAACATAACTCAAAGGAACCAATTTGTGGTTAACTTTAGCTCCGATACAGTGCAAACCCAAATCAGTATGGAGAGAAAATGCAAAGTCTAATGCAGTGGCACCCTGAGGCAATGTTTTGATATCACCGTTTGGAGTAAAGACAAAAATCTCTGAAGCAAAAAGGTTCAACTTAAACGTATCCAAGAAATCTATTGCATTAGGCTCCGGATTTTCAAGTAGTTCCTTGATGGTCTGCAACCACTTTTCCAACTCAGAATCGTCGTGTTCTCCTGTCTTATATTTCCAATGAGCCGCGAAACCTTTTTCTGCAATATCATCCATTCTTCGGCTTCGAATCTGGACTTCAATCCATTGGCCTTTAGGACCCATAACTGTTACATGCAGTGCCTCATAACCATTGGCCTTTGGTGTACTCACCCAGTCACGAATACGGTCTGGATGCGGTTTGTAGACATCTGTTATAGCTGAGTAAATTCCCCAACAATCCTTCTTTTCTTCCTTTTCATCATTTACATCAAAAATAATTCTCAAGGCCAAAATATCATATACCTCTTCAAAAGGAACATTTTTTGTTAACATTTTGTTCCAAATGGAATATATGGATTTGATTCTGGCATGGATTTCAAATTTGAAACCAAGCTCTGTCAACTTTTCTGTGATAGGTTTTGAGAATAGTGCAAACAACTCATCACGTTCATCTCTTGTGCTCTCCAATTTGCGGGAAAGTTCTTCATATTTATCGGGATGTTCGTATTTAAAGCTTAAATCTTCAAGTTCAGTTTTGATGGCATACAGACCCAAACGGTTGGCCAAAGGAGCATAGATATATTGCGTTTCACCAGCAATCTTAAACTGTTTTGCCTGAGGCATGGAGGCCAAGGTTCGCATATTATGCAGACGATCAGCCATCTTAATCAAGATTACGCGGATATCTTCAGACATAGTAAGCAGCAGCTTACGAAAGTTTTCTGCCTGCGCAGAGGCCTTCTCTCCAAAAACACCTCCTGAAATTTTTGTTAGTCCATCAACAATCTGAGCGATCTTCGGACCAAAAAGGTTTTCTATATCCTCAACGGTATAATCAGTATCCTCAACAACATCATGAAGCAAAGCGGCACAGATAGAGGTTGAACCCAATCCGATTTCATGGGCTACGATACGCGCAACAGCAATAGGATGAAGAATGTAAGGTTCTCCCGAACGACGATTCACACCACTATGTGCCTCTTTTGCGAAACGGAAAGCCTTATCAATAATCTCCACCTTTTTACGATGATTGGATCCAAGATATTCAACCAACAGTGCGTGGTATTCACGTTCTATCCATTCATCTGCCTGTTCTGCCGTCAACTGTATCTTTTGCTGATCTGCCATATTTACGTAATTAATAAAACGAAACTAACCTCATTTAAACGGGAAAAAGGAATCTGAAATTCACCCATTCCTCTTATTTAATACAAATGTAACAACAAATTAATAATTTTTATGGTGTATAACATAAAAAAAGGCGACAGATTAAATCTGTCGCCTTTCCATTCATTTATCTAAATTACAAATTGATCTTCACCAATTTACCGTTTACACGAGCCCAAGGACGTCCCTCTTTGTCAAGCAAAACGTTGAATTCGTTTTTCTTTGCAATAGCAAGACCGTTTTCTTCAAACTCTGAGATGTAATCGTACTCACAACAAGTGATAGGACTTCCGAACTTATCAATCAAACCAAACTTTCCATTCATTTTGATACGTCCTACTCCATCCTGAAAATCCTTAGCCTCTTCAAAATCGAAACCAGTAAGAAGTTCACCAAGCTTATTTATGTAAGCATATTTCATTACACCATTTTCTTTCTTACCAACAGCTGCAATTCCTTCTTTGAACCAAGAAACATCATCATAATCATTATTGATGACAAGATCACCCTTAGTATTGATAAATCCATATAAATAGAACTCATTTCTTACAGCAGCAAGACCTTCACTAAATGATTTAGCATCATTGTAAATAGTACCTCCATTCAATGTATTTCCTTTTCTGTCTATGAAAGACGCTTGGTTGTTTTCCAACTTAACTACTGCATATCCGTAATTGAAATTACTTGCAGCAACATACATTAAAGGAACTATGACATCTCCTTTTTCATTGATAAAACCATATTTGCCATTTTTACCAACGCGGGCCAAACCTTCACTGAATTCAGAAGCTAAATCATATTTTGCTTTGATAACCAATTTACCCTTCTTGTCAATATAACCATATTTATCATTCTTTAAAGTTCGAGTTGGCGCAGGCCAGTTTCTTTGCATCTCAAGCTTTGCCTGATTAGACAACTTTCCGAATGGATGATCATAAATGAACTGCTGATAAGCCTCTTTTGTGTTTGCTGTCTGGGCTGCATTATAATCTTTTTCTTGTTGAATTGCAATTTGCTTTTGCTCTTCTGCATCCTGAGCACGTCTTTCAGCAGCTAGTTTCATTTTCAGAGCCATTGCAGCTTTTTCTTCCTGATCTTTCTTGACGCGTTCCATTTCAGCATCTTTTCTGGCTTCAGCCTCTTCTGCCTGTTGTTTTTGAATAGCAGACAACTGAGAAAGAGAAGCTTCAGAGATTTTTTGCATCTCCTCATATCCTGGATCTCTTTTCGGATTTGATGCAAAATATGTTTTACATGCAGTTTGAGCTGCCTCATAATTGCTT
>JALNVE010000329.1 GCA_023227695.1 Paludibacteraceae bacterium | reverse complement strand
CTTTCCGAACACAGTTCAGGGGCGTGGCAGACGTGAAGTTTTTCATGTACAGGCTTGCCAAACTTTATTCTTGAATCTGGGGATTCTTGTCCTTGTACCAACCCCACCTATCCGCTGATCCAGGATTTGCAACTGATCCCTGATCCGTCTCTACCTGCGACCGTGTGTGACCATCCGCACATCTCAAATTTGGGCATAAAAAAAGAGACAAATTCTTTCGAAATTGTCTCTTTTAGTAGCGGATCCGGGATTCGAACCCGAGTCTCAGCCGTGAGAGGGCTACATGCTAGACCACTACACTAATCCGCCATACTTTGGTCAAACGTTGTCTTTTTGTTTGACGATGCAAAGGTAGTACTTTTCCGTTACCCTCCAAAACTTTCAGGATTTTTTTTGCTGTTTTTTTTCATTTTTCTTTCATCAACATATTCCCCTACAATCTCCGTATAATTAAGATATGTCAGTATCACACTCTTTGAGCTGATGATCCTATCAGAAGCATAACAAACCTTGCTCTCCTCGAACCTATTTATCTGTTTCATATATACGATTTTAAGATTTTCTTGTAAAGAACTAATCAGAGATTAGATTCTCCATTTTTTTGATACTATATTCTTCACTATCTTTGCAAACTTTTAGATACAAACAAAACAACGATTAAAAACCGTTTGTCAGAAAGTGACATTAAAATGACATATCCAGAAAATTTCGAAAACAAAACAGGTTTCGACAAGATACGTACCCTTCTGAAAGAGGTCTGCCTCTCTCCTCTTGGTAAAGATTTGGTGGACGAGATGAGTTTCTCTAAAGAACACACGCTGATTTTGGACCAGATAAATCAGACGGCCGAGTTCGTACGCATTCTTCAGGAGGAGGACGAATTTCCCACAGACGCCTATTTCGACGTCCGCGACAGCCTGCGCAAAATACGCGTGGAGGGAACATTCCTAGATGAGAGGGAAGTTTTCGACCTTCGCCGTTCCATGGAGACCATCGGAAGGATTGTCAGCTTTTTCAATAAAAAAGAAGAGGGAGATTACTACTACCTGAAGCAATTGGCCGAGGGCGTTTTCACCTTCCCCGAAATCATAAAACTGATAGACCGTATACTGGACAAGTTCGGCAAAGTCAAAGACAATGCCTCCCCTCTCCTTGCTGAAATCAGGATGGATATGGTCAGTACACAGTCCAGCATTTCAAAGAATCTGCAGAGCATACTCCGTCAAGCGCAAGCTGAGGGATTTATCGACAAAGAGGCCAACCCTACCATGCGTGACGGTCGATTGGTGATTCCAGTCTCTCCTACCCACAAACGTAAAATCAAAGGCATTGTGCACGACGAATCGGCCACAGGAAAGACCGTCTTCATTGAGCCAGAGATTGTGGTGGAGGCAAACAACAAAATCAGGGAGTTGATGTCGAAAGAGAAACGTGAGGTGATCAGAATCCTCACCGTCTTCACCAACGAACTCCGTCCTAGGATCCCTGAGATACTTGACTCTTTCGAATTTCTTGCCCAAATAGACTTTATACGTGCCAAGGCGCTTTTTGCCAACCAAACAAACAGCGTACTGCCAACAGTAGAAAAAAAACAGCAGATTGACTGGTACCATGCCATCCATCCGTTGCTGTTCCTTGCTCACAAAAAGGCGGGCAAAGAGGTGGTGCCGCTAGACATCACACTGAACGAGGAGCAACGCATACTGTTGATCTCGGGTCCGAATGCCGGCGGAAAATCCGTCTGCCTCAAGACCGTCGGACTAATTCAATACATGCTGCAATGCGGTATGTTGGTGACCATGCAACCAAGCAGCAAGATGGGAATCTTCAACAGCATCTTCATCGACATCGGCGACGAGCAATCCATAGAGAACGACTTGAGTACCTACAGTTCTCACCTTACCAACATGAAGTATTTCGTGCGCAACTGCGACGGCAAGACCATCCTTCTGATCGATGAGTTTGGAGGCGGCACGGAGCCTCAAATAGGTGGAGCCATTGCCGAGGCACTGCTCGACCACTTCAACCAAAAGAAGGCTTTCGGCGTCATCACGACACACTATACCAACCTGAAGCATTTCGCTACGGAGACGAATGGCATCGTGAACGGAGCCATGCTCTACGACCGCCATCTCATGCAGCCACTCTTTAAGTTGGAGATCGGCAACCCAGGAAGCTCATTCGCGATAGAGATTGCCCGCAAGATTGGATTGCCCGAAGAGGTGATCCAAGAGGCGTCAGAGAAGGTTGGAGCCGATTATATCAACATGGACAAATATCTGATGGATATAGCCCGCGACAAGCGTTATTGGGAGACTAAGCGTCAGAATATCCGCCAAAAGGAGAAGCGTTTGGAAGAGATAACTGAAAAATATGAGAAAGAGCTGAGCAGCATCGCTTCGCAGAAGAAAGAGTTGATACGTGAGGCTAAGAGCGAAGGACAAAAGATCATGTCGCAAGCCAATGCCATCATTGAGAATACCGTCAGGAAAATCAAGGAGGCTCAAGCCGATAAGGAGAAAACCCGAGAGGCCCGCAGCGCATTGGAGGAGTTCAAAGAAAAACTACAACAAGACGGCAATGAGGAAGTTAACGATGCTATAGCCAAAAAGATAGAGAAGCTAAAGGAGAGTCAACAACGCAAGCAGCAGCTCTCTGCCGAAAAGAAAGCCGCGGCGCCTCAACCAGACGAATTGAAGGTGGGCGACAATGTCCGTCTGAAGGGGCAGAGCACCTACGGAGAGATTCTCGAGATTCAGGGCAAAAATGCGGTAGTAGCCTTCGGTCAGATCAAATCGAACGTAAAATTGGACAAGCTGGAGCGCGTGAGCAAGAACCAGATAAAGAAAGACATCACCATAAAGAGCAGTTTTGTGAGTGCAGCCACTAACGAGGATATCAGGAAGCACAAGCTAAACTTCAAGCGCGAGATCGACGTGCGCGGCATGCGTGGCGATGAGGCCCTTCAGGCCGTTACCTACTTCATAGACGACGCGTTGATGGTCAGCGTAGACCAAGTGCGCATCCTCCACGGCACAGGCACAGGCATTCTGCGCCAGCTAATTCGCGACTACCTATCAACCGTAAACGGCATCAGCACCTTCCACGACGAGCATGTGCAGTTTGGTGGTTCGGGAATTACGGTGGTGGAGTTTTAAACACTTACATTACCTACTCGTAATAACAACTGATGCAATATTTTTGTAATAAATAAAATAACAAACAGTAACATGACGATAATTATTGCTTTAAAAAATTTTTCAATATCTTAATTGTATGGCTATTTAATAAAAAACGCTGGATTCAAGCGGACAATGCAACCTCATTTAAATCCAAGTTTGTCAATTGTTTAAATTTTTGTAAAGGAGTCATATACCCTAATCTTTTCCTCGGTCTCGAGTTTAAGATGTTTTGAACTT
>JALNVE010000328.1 GCA_023227695.1 Paludibacteraceae bacterium | reverse complement strand
TATTACGCTTGGCAATATCTCTCTTAATAGTTGATCTGTTTTCATTCCGCAAAGATAATGCTATTCATGAATTTTGGGGAATATTCTTGTCGCTATACCAACCCCACCTATCCGCTGATCCAAGAATTGCGTCTGGGTTGGTCACAGGTAGAGACTGCGCGCGCCGCATCTCTACGGGTGACCATCCAAGAGACTTTTCGTCAGCCGAAACCAAGAAAACCAATCAGACTAACACTTCCCAATTTGACTAATAAAAAAGGGCCCCAGAGAAATTCTCTCTGGAGCCCTTTTTGCTATTTTCTAGGCTCTCTGTGTAACCACAGGAGTCTAATCTCTACTCATACCTGATAGCCTCGATAGGATCCAAGTCGGAGGCCTTGCGGGCTGGGTACCAACCAAAGAAGACTCCGGTAATGGTACATACTGCAAATGAAAGCAGAACCGAATATGGTTGAATGAAGATTGGCCAAGCCAAAAAAACATTCACGCCTAATGAACAAAGCAATCCTAGTATCACACCGATAATACCTCCCGTCACACTAATCAAAATCGCCTCAATCAGGAACTGAGCCAAGATGTCGCGACCTTTTGCACCAACAGACATACGCAAACCAATCTCCCTTGTACGCTCGGTTACAGATACGTACATGATGTTCATGATGCCAATACCACCAACAATCAAAGAGATACCCGCTATACAAGCCAAAAGGATGGTCAGCATGTCTGACGTGGATGTCATCATGGAACTCACCTCCTCCTGCGAACGGATATTGTAATCGGCATCGTCAGCAGGTTTGAGTTTATGGTTGGTTCTTAGAATATCGTCAATCTCTTCTATTGCCTTCTTCGTCATCTCTTCAGACACGGCAGAGGCATAGATCTGCTGGATATGTGTGATGGCCAAAACCCTCTTCTGAATCGTTGTATAAGGTGCCAAAACGATGTCGTCTTGGTCCATACCCATACTGTTGTAACCCTTGGCAGTAAGAACACCCACAATGCGGAAAGGAATTTTATTGAAACGGACCACTTTACCGATAGGGTCCTCTCCTTCTGTAAAAAGATTGTCAACAATAGTCTTACCTACAACACATACCTTCGAAGAGCTTTGGATATCCTGGCTCGTAAACATATCGCCTTCGCCGACAGCCATTTTACGGATCTCCAGATATTCAGGAGAAACGCCTATGACAGAAGATGGATAGTTGTTCGCACCATAGATGAACTGTCCGCCACTGCTCACGTAGGGTGAAACAATGGAAACAAGCGATACTTTGTTGACAATCGCCTTGTAATCCTCTACCTGAAGGGTCTGCATGCTCGATGTACTCTGACGAACACCACCGCCATGCTTTTCTCCATTTCCTGGGTGAATCATAATCATATTCGAGCCCATCTCGGAGATCTGCGCCTGAATACTTCTCTTGGTTCCTTGTCCGATAGCAAGCATCGTGATCACGGAGGCCACACCGATAATGATACCCAACATGGTCAGGAATCCTCTCAACTTGTTGTTGGCGAGTGCACGTAACGCTATTTTAAATAAATTTACTATATTCATAATGAACAAATTAGAACTTAAAGACCCCTACCGTTATTTATTCTCTTTGGGTAAAGAATCCAACACCTCTTTAGCCGATCTGATATGGTCATTGTGCGTATCTTCCACCACACGACCATCTTTCAGAACAATGTTTCGGCTACTAAACTGCGACAACTCCGGATTGTGGGTCACAAAAATAATGGTACGTCCTTTAGCATAAAGATCCTGGAAAAGGACAAGGATCTCATACGAAGTACGGGAATCCAAGTTACCCGTCGCCTCGTCGGCCAAGATAATGACGGGGTCATTGACCAATGCTCTGGCTATCGCCACACGCTGCTGCTGACCTCCTGACATCTGATTGGATTTGTGGCTCAACCTATCAGCCAAGCCCACCGCCGTCAAGGCATTTACAGCCTTTTTGTGGCGTTCTGCCGCGCCTATGGCGGAATTGTACATCAAAGGCAGCTCTACGTTCTCTACGGCCGTTGTTTTGGCCAAAAGATTATAGCTTTGGAAAACGAACCCAATCTTACGGTTGCGAAGAACCGCACGGTCATTCTTATCCATGGTGCGGACAGAGACGCCGTCCAAATAATAATCTCCCGACGAAGGGGTGTCCAGACAACCCAAGGTATTCAGCAGTGTGGATTTACCGGAACCACTAGTACCCATGATAGTGACAAACTCACCGGCATAGATACTGAAAGTAACGCCACGCAAGGCATGCACCTCCTCATCGCCCACTACGAAGTTACGACATATATCACGGAGTTCAATAATAGCCTTTTTTGTCTCCATAGCTCTTCGTTTTATTTTGTCTTTTTGTTTTGTCCCGGACGTTTTGGCATGAACGGACTGCTTTCGCCAGAAGGTGCACTCTTCTGTATATCAACCACCTCCATAGAAGAGATGATGACGTGGTCGCCCTGCTTCAAACCTGATTTAATCTCTGTGACGGATCCGTTGGTAGCACCTATCTCAACAGCAACCTGAGTTGCCTTGCTCTCTCTCTTTTCGGGGTTACGATCAAGCACCCAAACGGATTTTCCCTTGCTATTGGCAGGGAGTCTCAAAACCATTGTATTGGGAGGTAACAAGGTTGAATCCATTTGGAAACGGAATGCCTTGTTATGAACAGTAAGTACATTATTCTTCTCGAATGTGAAAATGGTGATATTGGCTGTCAAACCTGGTTTCAACTTCAAATCAGGGTTTGGAGCGTTGACAATCACTTCGTAAGTCACCACATTGGATGTGGTTGTAGCCTGCAAACGAACCTGAGAAACATTTCCAATGAAAGTATCTTCAGGGTACGCATCGACTGTAAAGGCAACGCGTAAGCCCTCTCTTACTTGGCCTATATCAGCCTCGTCTACGTTGGCAACCACCTGCATCTTGGTCAAGTCGTTGGCAATGGTAAACAAGGTAGGCGTATTGAAGCTTGCAGCCACTGTCTGCCCCTCATCAACCGCGCGTGAGATAACCACTCCGTCTATCGGAGAGTAAATCATGGCGTAGTTCAAATTGGTACGGGCTTTATTCAAATCTGAAGAAGATCTCTCCAGACTATTCTTTGCTTTTTCGAACTGATATTCGTAAGTTTCAAAATCTGAATCACTGATTAAGTTTTTATCACGTAAATCCTTATTTCTCAGATACATTCGCTTCTGATATTCAAACTCTGTTTTACTGCTGTTGTAATCAGATTGTCTCGACTTAAAATCGGAAGAGAGCACGCTTTTATCCAACTCAGCCAGCAGCTCGCCTTTCTTCACTTTCGTGTTGTAATCCACATACAATTTGCTGATCGTACCAGAAACCTGGGTACCGACCTGCACTTGCGAGATGGGCTCTACCGTTCCTGTAGCGGTTACGGTGGTCTG
>JALNVE010000327.1 GCA_023227695.1 Paludibacteraceae bacterium | reverse complement strand
AATTTGACCTATAGAGAAGTTACATTGCTCGATTTTGGCTCTGAATGTTTTGAATCTCTCAAACCACCAGCATTTATCGCAGATTAGAGCATGTTGCACCACGCAAATTGACCCATAGGTCATCATTTCTATTCTTATTCGGGCTGAAAGCCCAGCACAACGATAGCCCTGGGCAACGCCCAGGGGATACAATACGATTTGCGTAGAAGTTTTCGCGCCCCGTAGGTGGCAGCACATAAGGTGGTCTGAAAACATGCTGATTTTAACAGCCGCGTTCGCGGCTAATCGGTTGCTCAGCATTTTTCTCGTTAAATAGCCTTGTTTTTTGAGCAAGATTTTGCCCCATCTTTCCAGCACCCTACCTAACATGCCTTATTTTTCATTCTGTCTCTTAGATGTAAGCTTGCTGATAATTTTCCTTCTCCCTTGTTTTTGAAACGTTTAACATCCCCATTTCCCTGTTAAGAAATTTAATATTTGTATATTTGTCGGAGTAAAACTGAGAAAATACGAATGAAAACTTCGCATACTTTAATTTTCCTGTTGTCCATCTTGTTGGTTTTGACTGGTTTATGTATTATATATCCTAAGGAGGGATTGTCTATCTTAGGCGTTGAATTAAGATATCCTACATTAGAAAAGGCTCTGACCAAAAAACAGAAGGACCTCGAGTCGGCAGAAGATAAACTGAACAGAGCGGAACTGGAGCTGAAGATGAAATTTGATCGCGATTCGTTGGCTCAAGTAGATTCATTGGTTCAGCAAGACTCTTTGGCTTATGCCGATACCATGAACTCATACCGAAAATTCATTAATACGGCTGCAGCCCGCATCTATTTCCCAAATAATGATTCAACAATGTTGGACGGTTTCTTCCGTCTCTTGGACCGTTGCGGAAAATCCAAGAATGGCGAGATGGTCCACATTCTTCATTATGGAGACTCTCAGATCGAGGGCGACCGCATATCGTCTCCTATAAGAGAAAAACTTCAGTCTAAATTTGGAGGTTATGGCCCAGGTATAGTGCCTGCCATTCAGCCTATTCCTTCTACCTCCATAGCTCAGTGGTCGTCAGACAGTTTGCCACGTTATATTGCTGACGGAAATCTACTCAATAAGCCATCACATACTCGTTACGGACTCTTGGCTCAGGTGGCTGAGATGAATCAGAATGTGACTCTTTCGTTTGCTTCGAGAGAGAGTAAGCGTGCGTTCCCGCATGTGCGTAAATTCTCACGTGTGCGATTGTTCTTGGGTAACAATGGCGATAAGTTCAAGGCAACGCTGCGTGTAGGAACGAAAGATTCTACGCAGGTGATAGATAAGCCTTGCTTTGGACTGAATGTCTTGACTTGGCAGCTTGACAGCATGATTTCGAATTTCAAACTTGATCTTTCTGGAAAGGCAGAACTTTATGGTGTCTGCATGGATGTGAAACGTGGCGTTTCTGTGACCAATATTCCGATGAGAGGAAGTTCTGGAACCTATTTTACTCGTCTTTATTCTCCGTTGTATGTGTCGATGCTAAAAGCCATGAATGTGAAGTTCATCATACTTGAGTTTGGCGGTAATATGACGCCTCACATTTATTCGGATAAAAAATTGGCTGATTATAAGGAGTGGATTTCCATGCAGATTTCTTATCTGAGACGCGTCTATCCTGAGGCTAATTTGTTGTTTATCGGTCCTGCCGACATGTCGCTCATGAAAGATGGCGAGCTGCAAACTTACCCGTTCTTGGAGAAGACAATAGAGGCTTTGAAGGAGGCTGCTTTGGAAAACGGAGCTGCATTCTGGAATATGTACGATGTGATGGGAGGCAAGAATTCCATGTTGAAATGGGTGGATCATAATCCGGCTTGGGCGGCTACCGACTATATTCATTTCACACCGAAGGGCGCCAACAGGATTGCTGATGTGTTCATGGAATCGTTTGTTAATTATTATGATTTCTATCATTTTAGAAAGAGATATAATGTTGCTATGACCAAGAGTGCTGTACGTAAGAGCGTTAAGCCTAAGGATGTTAAAGCTAAGAGTGTTAAGTCTAAGAAGGTGAATGCAAAGAAATGGAGAAGATGAAAAGAGTTGTTTTCGTTATAAGCTTTTTGCTCATTTGTTTCTGTGGATGGGCTCAGCCTTTCCAGAAGAAAGAGATCCCTTCTTATGGATTTATAAATATGGAGATGAATAAAATCCAGTTTTTCGGAACGGATACGATGCGTAAATACTGTTTCTACGAAAAGTTGGATTTCTTAATAAAGATGAAGAAAGGACGCGTGAATATTCTACATATAGGAGGTTCACATGTGCAAGCTGATATCTTCTCTAATCAGGTACGATTGAATTTGGATGCGGTAAACGGAGATTTGAAGCCAAACCGCGGATATATCTTTCCATACGAGACCGCAAAGACAAATAATCCATCCAATTATGAAGTTACGCATAAAGGAGAGTGGATCCCTACCCGTAATGTGAAGAAAGATAGGGTAGCCCGCTTAGGTTTGGGCGGTATTGCCGTTTCTACAAAAGACCCTAATGCGGAGATCTCTGTTAAATTGAATGTGGATTCAACGAAGAAAAGATGGAGATTTTCTCGTCTTCGTCTGATGGGTTATTGTGAATCTTCTAACGTTTTGCCGACGTTGAAGTTAGGCAATTCTTTTTTGGTCTCCACGTATGATTCCATTTCGTCGACTTATGTTTTTGAGTTAAGTGCACCTGCCGATTCATTTACGGTTATTTTCCCGCAAAAGGATACCTTGTTGCATTTGTTTACCGTAACAGGTTTCATTCCGGAAAATGATGAGTATGGCATTATTTACCACTCTGTAGGCGTAAATGGGGCTTCCGTTCCATCGTATCTCTCTTGCCCCGATTTTAACCGTGATATGGCTTTGATTCGTCCCGACTTGGTGATTTTCGGAATAGGTATCAACGATGCTGTTCCTGCTAATTTCAGCGATTCAGCTTTCGTTGCACACTATGATTCGCTGATAGCAGGCATCGAGAATGTTTCTCCTGGTTGTCTGTATCTTTTTGTCACCAATAATGATTCTTTCAAGAAGAAGGGTAAAGGTCGTAGAGCTCCGTCTGTGGTCAATGAAAACGGATTAAAAGCTCAACGTGCGTTTTATACCTTGGCCATGAAACATGATGGTGCAGTTTGGGATCTGTTTGCCTTGATGGGCGGATTGTCATCTATGCAGGCTTGGCAGAATGCGGGCTTGGCAAGGAAGGACAAAATACATTTTACCCCAAAGGGATATCAATTGATCGGTGATATGTTTTACAATGCCTTGATAGAGGCATATATTAATGAAACAAGAAGAAAGTAAGATATGTTTTTACAGTTTTTAAAAGATACATTTTCGTTCGACCCGAATTCGCCGTTGCTCTTTACGCAACTCTATTTCTGGGTCTTCTTCATAGTT
>JALNVE010000326.1 GCA_023227695.1 Paludibacteraceae bacterium | reverse complement strand
TGAGTTTTTTAGCTCAAAAATAAGAAAAAACAGCATTTGATTTAAAACATAAACATCTAATTAACAACATACTGCAAATTCCCCATTCCTTGTTGGCATGGGTAGGGAGATCGTGCGCCTATGACAAAGCTTAAATGAAAGAGCCGTGCATAAAAGTTTACCTTGTCAATATTCAGCAACAAAAATTGAGAATGAGTTCTTCTCTTACAAAAATGGTATTTGTTTTTGAATGCTTTATGGTTATCTTTGTCTGCAAAATTAATCGGTGAAACAGATCTCCTTTTCAGAATCGTTCACCTCCTATTTTTAATATTTGAATTTTTAATTAAAATAGATATTCAATGAAATATTACAGCACAAACGGGAAAGCCGACCGTGCCACTTTACAAGAAGCCGTAGTGAAAGGTTTGGCTTCCGACAAAGGTCTTTTCATGCCAGAGGTGATAAAACAATTGCCTTCTTCTTTCTTCGACAAGATGAAAGACATGTCCTTCCAAGAGATAGCCTATACGGTTGCCGACGCTTTCTTCGGAGAGGATATCGATGCAGCATCACTGAAAAAAATTGTCTATGACACACTAAGCTTTGACGTGCCATTGGTTCACGTTAACGATAACATCTATAGTTTAGAGCTCTATCACGGACCAACATTGGCATTTAAAGATGTAGGCGCACGTTTCATGTCTCGTCTGCTCGGTTACTTCATCGCAAAAGAGAACCAGAAAGAGGTTAATGTATTAGTTGCTACTTCTGGTGATACAGGTTCAGCCGTTGCCAACGGATTCTTAGGCGTTAAAGGCATCCGCGTTTTCGTGCTTTACCCTAAAGGAAAGGTAAGTCCAATCCAGGAATGCCAGTTCACCACTTTGGGTCAGAACATCACAGCTCTTGAGATTGATGGTGTTTTCGACGATTGCCAGGCTTTGGTTAAATCAGCATTTATGGATGACGACTTGAACAAGCACATGAAGTTGACTTCTGCCAACTCTATCAACGTGGCTCGTTTCTTGCCTCAAGCATTCTACTATTTCTATGCTGTTGCTCAATTGCACAAATTAGGAAAGAAAGACAATATCGTCATCTGTGTTCCTTCTGGAAACTTCGGAAACATCACTGCCGGATTGTTCGGAAAGAAGATGGGCTTGCCTGTTAGCCGTTTCATTGCGGCCAACAACCGTAACGATATTTTCTTTCAATATCTTCTTACAAGTAAATATACGCCAAAGGCATCTATCCAAACCATTGCCAACGCAATGGATGTAGGTGATCCTAGTAACTTCGCACGCGTTCTTGATCTTTACAAGAAATCTCACGAGGCAATCTCTTCTGAGATTTCAGGTTGCACTTACACTGACGAACAGATCAAGGAGACTCTAAAGGAATGCTATCAGAAGAACAAGTATCTACTTGACCCTCACGGAGCTGTAGCTTACAGAGCATTGGCAGAATTCCTAAAACCAAACGAGGTTGGTGTATTCTTGGAAACCGCTCATCCGGCTAAATTCAAAGATACTGTAGAAAACATAATCGGCGAGTCTGTTGTCGTTCCTCAGAAACTCCAAGAGTTCATGAAGGGCACAAAACAAAGCGTTCAATTGCCTAAGGATTTCGATTCTTTCAAGGCTTATTTGATGACGAAATAATCAAGCTTTATTATACAAGAAAAGGATTCAGAAAAGTTCTGAATCCTTTTTGTTTTCCTACCTAAATCAGAGATTTTGTTATTTAGCCACTGATTTGTAGCAATGATCTATATTCCAATCTATCGGTTTCTTTACAATCTTAGCGGGATTTCCTGCTATCAAACAATTAGACTCCAAGATAGACTTTGTTACAACACTCTTTGCCGCAACGACAGAATCACCTTTTATAAATACACCTTTTAATATAAGGCATCCCAAACCTATCCATGTATGTTCGCCGATTTCAACATCTGCATCATGATTTGAAGCCTCACCTTCTGAGGTCAATACAGAATGATAGTCTGTTGTATGTATCTCCACATTGTTAGAAAGCAAGCAATTACGTTTTATTGTGATTTTACAGTTCCTACTTGCTCTTATAATCGTCGGTTGCTTTTTTGATGCATAGACGAATGTTCCTTCTTCGATTTTTATCTCAGATCCTTCCTCTAAAGAAAATTCAACACCTTTAATATTACAATTCTTTTCTATAATCAATTGATTATCTTTTCCTTCAAATACGACAGAACAATCTCTGATAACTGAATGACAAATATCTATTCCCTTTCTAGTTTTCATCAAAAAAGGAAACAAACCTTTATTCCTTCCGACGATTAAGTTACCAAACAGGTTGCTTAATACTATTTTAAACTCAAGCAGTGTCATATCGTACGATTTTTATTTAAAGATTTATCAGCATATCAAAGTAAACTTCCAGGCGCAGGCACAACTTTCATCCGTCACATCAGGATAACAGCTAAGAGCTTCGCACTCGAAACGGGAGTCAATTTCCTTTGCGAAGTAAGTATATTCCAAGATACCTACCGATTTGCATGGATGAAACGGCATGCCTTTACGAGCTCGCGCATTCTGAACACGGCATGATAAAGTTCTATATATTAAGGTATCACCATCGACTATAATTTCATCGCCATTCAAGGCTGCATAAAAACGGAAGGCCAAAGCTTTTTTCAATCCTTCTAACCCAGCCTGTTCAGAAAGGTGAAGAAACTCTTTGATGCGTCGGGCTTCAACGACCGTGTATCTGAGCCAAGCATTGCGGTCGTGCTCCATAGCCTCTTCCATTCCTAATTTAGATTCGACAGACTGAAACCAAACACCATCCAACGCCAACATATTTTTGGCATAGATATGCACCAAGTCAATGAGCTCTTCGCGGCTCAAATCGGATATTTTATCCATAAACTTTTATTTCATGAAAACGAAATAGACCGCCATTATCAAACAGATAAATGCAGCAACATGATTCCAATGTAAAGACTCACCTTGGAACATCACAGTGGCGATGACCGTGAAGACCGAGATGGAAATAACCTCTTGAATCACCTTTAACTGCATCAAAGTGAAGGGTCCGCCATTACCAACAAAACCGATTCTGTTAGCTGGAACTTGCATGGAGTATTCGAAAAATGCTATTCCCCATGAGAAAACGATGATTGCTATCAACGGCCAAGAATCACTGATTTTAGTCTGCTGTAACTTTAAATGACCATACCACGCCAATGTCATAAAGATATTGGAACCAATCAATAGTAAAATTGTATATAATCCGTTCATATCAGTTTTTATAAAAATCGGACAAAGGTAATATAAAGTTCAGAAAGTCCATAACTCTAATAAATTCAGAAAATCTAAAGTGCTGGATTCAAGCGGACAATGCAACCTCATTTAAATCCAAGTTTGTCAATTGTTTAAATTTTTGTAAAGGAGTCATATACCCTAATCTTTTCCTCGGTCTCGAGTTTAAGATGTTTTGA
>JALNVE010000325.1 GCA_023227695.1 Paludibacteraceae bacterium | reverse complement strand
TGCCGATGACACGAAGGAAAATCTGAAGTTCGTAACCCATACGGCATACGTTGTGGATGCAAACGGATGTGCCGACACGCTGATCTTCTACATGGATCCTCCAGCAATTATAATTCCGGACTTTGTCACACCTGACGGAAACGGAATCAATGACCAGTGGATACCAGCTAACTTGAAGCAGGTATATCCTGATGCGAAGGTGACTATTTACGACCGTTTTGGAAAGAAGCTGGCAGAGTACAAGGCAGCAGATCAAGACTGGGACGGAACATACAAAGGCAAGGATATGCCATCAACCGACTACTGGTATGAGATAGATATCGAGGAGCTGGATAAACAGTATGTAGGTCACTTTACTTTGTTGAGACAATAAACAGTAGATAATTAATGAAAAGGGTAGAATCGAATTTCGATTTTACCCTTTTCTTGTTTAATGAATGATTTTGGTTGTGAAATTTGTCCGCTTTGTTTAATCTTTTTATCTTTTCATATAAAAGAGAACTGTTTAATTATAATTTATTTATTTTTGTATCAAAATATTATTAAAACTTGATTGTATGAAACATTTGTACATTTTCTTTTTTTCATTATTCGTTTGTTTTGCTGCTACTGCAGAAACGATTTCTAAGAACATTACTGTAGATGGTTTAAATCGCGAATATTCATTGATTTTGCCTCCAGGTTTTATGGAGTCAGAGAAATATCCTTTGTTGGTTTTTCTTCATCCTAATGGATCTGAAGTAGCTCAGTTTATTAATACATTTAAGTTGGAGGAAGTTGCTATAAATACAAATTCTATCGTTATTGTTCCTCAAGCTTGGGATGAACAGAATACTGATATCATAGATTTGTTCACTCAGCTTACTACTTATGATATAAGTTATCCAGGTATGTCTTTGGAAAACGTATGGGGAGCAGGTGCTAGCATTAGTACAGATGTTATTACTTCAAAATTAGCTACTATTAGTCCTTTTCTTGTTGCTCTTTTCCCTCAGGCGTATCCTAATATCGCAGCTTCAGGAAAAATAGTATTCAACCAGAACGTGGATGATGTGAATTTTATTAACAAAATGATTGAGCAAATAGAAGATTCTTATGTCATTGATACAGACAAAGTATTTATGTTGGGTGCTTCTATGGGTGGTGCAATGACTTATAAATATGCTTATAGTAACGAATCAAAGATAAAAGGTGCTGTTGTTATCAGTGGTTTTATTGGTAATGAAGTAAAACCAACAAATATGGCGTTAAATATTCCTTTGTTTGTAATTCATAGTGAGAGTGATTCTGTTGTAGCTTATGATGGTGGTGTGTTGAGTGCTTCTATTCCTTCGACTGTTGAATCTATTGCAAAGGCTCAGGGTTGTGGAGATGCTACAGTTTCTGATATTCCAAATGTTGCTGATGATGGATTTCTTATCAAATCATCTTCTTATGATTGTGATTCAACTAATAGAGTTCTTTTCTATTCTATAGATAAGTCTACTCATGCGGATTTCCTTGTTTCTAATTACGAAACAGGTCCAAATGATATTGATTATTACATCGAAAGCTATAATTTCTTGTTTGGAA
This sequence comes from Paludibacteraceae bacterium, assembly GCA_023227695.1. Lineage (GTDB taxonomy): Bacteria > Bacteroidota > Bacteroidia > Bacteroidales > Paludibacteraceae > RGIG10190. The sequence continues at coordinate 1,899 of JALNVE010000325.1, read as the reverse complement.
AGAGGATTAATAATAACGTGGAAGAAATTGTTCCAAATAAAGATTTCATTTATCCTAATCCAACAATAGACCATTTATACGTTTGTCAGTCTGGTGAATATAAGTTCTTTTCTCTAGACGGAAGTATGATAAAACAAGGTAATGTGGAAAATGGTGTTATTTCAGTAGGCGATCTTAATACAGGCCTATATATCTTTGTTTTGGAGAATGAAGATGGTCGTTTTTTGACAAAGATTTCGAAGCAATAACCATTAATCAGACCAAATTTTTATAAGGTTAACAACGGAGGAAAAAAACGTTCAATAACCGTCTTTTATTTAGGGTAAAAAAGTTATATTTGCGTCTGTTTTAAAAAAGTATTTTGATTTAAATGTTAAATATTATGCAATTAATTGACAATTTCAACTTTGCCGGTAAGAAGGCAATCGTTCGTGTTGACTTCAATGTTCCTTTGAATAAGGAAACTGGAGCAGTAAGTGATGATACTCGTATTCGTGGAGCCCTTCCTACAATTAAGAAGATTATAGCTGATGGTGGTTCTGCTATTTTGATGTCTCACATGGGTCGTCCAAAACAAAACCCTGATCCTAAATTCTCTTTGAAGCAGATTGTTTCTGCTATTGAAAGCAACTTAGGTATGAAAATTCAGTTTGTTGATGATTGCATGAAGGCTGATGCTGCAGTTGCTGCTTTGAAACCAGGTGAAGTGCTTTTGCTAGAGAACCTTCGTTTCTACGAGGAAGAGGAAGGTAAACCACGTGGTGAATTTGCTAACGATGACGAGAAAGCTGCTGCAAAGAAAGCTTTGAAAGACAAACAAAAAGAGTTTGCTAAGAAATTAGCTTCATACGCAAACGTTTATGTAAACGATGCATTCGGTACAGCTCACCGTGCTCATGGTTCAACAGCTGTTATCGCTGATTACTTCGATGAGAATAGCAAGATGTTTGGATTCCTTATCAACAGTGAGTTGAAGGCTATGGACAGCGTTTTGAACGAAGCTAAGGCTCCTTTCACTGCTATCATGGGTGGTGCAAAAGTTTCAGATAAGATCATGATCATCGAGAACCTTTTGAATCGCGTTCAAAACCTTATCATTGGTGGAGGTATGACTTATACATTTATCAAGGCATTAGGAGGTAAGATTGGAAATTCTCTTTGTGAGGAGGATAAAATGGATCTTGCTCTTGAAATATTGAACAAAGCAAAAGAAAAAGGTGTTAAGGTTTATTTGCCAACTGATGCAGTTAACGCTGATGCTTTCGACGCAAACGCTAACACTTGTGTTTCTAAGACTAACGAAACTCCAGACGGATGGATGGGATTGGATATCGCTGACGAGTCTATCAAGACTTTCGATGAGGTTATCGCTAATTCTAAGACAGTTCTTTGGAATGGTCCTATGGGTGTGTTCGAAATGGATAAGTTCGCTAAGGGTACTACAGCTGTCGCTCACGCGGTTGCTAAAGCTACTTCAAACGGAGCCTTCACTTTGATCGGTGGTGGTGATTCTGTTGCTGCTATCAACAAAAACAAGTTGGCTGACAAAGTTAGCTATGTTTCAACTGGTGGTGGTGCAATGTTGGAATACATGGAAGGTAAAGTTCTTCCAGGTATCAAAGCTATCCGTGGAAAATAATAGATTGCTAAATCTATATATGAGGGAGGTACGTAAGTGCCTCCCTTTTTTGTGTGTTGAGGTGAATTGGATAAATCCCTCAATGAAAGTTTTTTTTTGGACTTCGTGAATGCGTCTCCCTAATCAGCCTTCATTTTGACCTATAGGCCAAATTGTTTCACGCCTTCTTTTTTATTTAATATGTCACGTCCTGAAATAGCGTTACAACAAAAAAGTAACGAATATGAAAGGAAAAGAAAGACAGTACGTTAGACGTTCAC
>JALNVE010000324.1 GCA_023227695.1 Paludibacteraceae bacterium | reverse complement strand
TCAAGCAAGAAAAAATAACTCACGGGCAGATTGAAGCGGCAAGAATTAATAAGTTGTTGGCGAAGACTAGATATAAAGCGTTTCAAGAAGCTGGTTTTCAGAGGTCGAAACACGATTATGATTTCCGAGTAATTTGTTCCTTATATTGGGGAGAGGGGACAAAAGATAAAAATTCATTTTCCGTTTCAAATTGTGATTCTGACATGTTGAAATTAATAGGGAAATGGCTTGTTGGTGAAGGTTACTCGGATATAATCACATTTCGCATTCAGTATTATGATGAAAACGGTTTATCAGAAAGAGAAGTTCGTAATTATTGGATGAATGAATTGCCATTTTTAACAGAAAATAATTTTCGAAAATCAACAATCTGTAAAATTAATCGAGCAAGTCAGCGTAAAAAGATAGGGACAAGGCCTTATGGAACAGCGACAATAACGGTTCACCGAACAGAACTTGTCCAAAGCATTTATGGTGGAATAGCGTTTTTGAAAAATGGGTGTGTAGTTTAATGGTAAAACATCATCTTTACATGGTGATTTTAGCGGTTCAATTCCGTTCACGCCTACCATAATACGTGGCTATTAGAGTTCGATTCTCTATTTCCCTACCATGTTTAAGAATGTTTTAGAATGGGATGATGGTTATGGGTTTGATTCCCATAGGTTCCATCAATGGGACCGTCTGATGACATAAATACCTACGGAAACGGGGTTCGCTTCCCCGTCGGGTTCGACTCCCGACATCTCAACCAATTTCGGTTTCATACGATTTAGAAAGTTCTTAGTATAAAGAATTCTTTATACGATGTCTCCGACCATTTTGACAGACAAGAGATGTTGAAAAACACGCCTATGGAATAGACCTACTACGAGAACGGCTATTATGTAGGAAGGACGGAACCCCGTGACGCAACATGGGGATAGTGCCTGATGGTTTAACCGCCATCCCCGTAAAGGGCATAACGTAGATAAATGGCACCGCTATTTTGTCTGTCAGATTTTACGGGGTCCCTGTTTTCCAAACACTGGTACTGATTAAACGCTAATTATCAGGAAACGGCTTGCGGATGGTAACGCAGGTGTTCTACGGAACTAGAGAATGGTGAAAATCCGTTCGGTCCCCACCACTTTTTTCAAAATGGCCCTTTCGTCTATCGGCTAGGATACGAGTTTCTCAAATACGTGAAATGGGATCGACACCCATAAGGGCTGCCAGAAGGGGAAGGTTTTGTTTTTGAAGATGAATGCGCGTTTGGATGAATTGGTTTAGTCAACGGTCTGCAAAACTGTAAAACACAGAAATATCGAAAATTGTTTTTCGAGCCTCACAACGCGCTCCATTTTTTAGATAGGGATATGATGTAATTGGTTTAGCATGGGAATGTAGTTTAACTGGATAAAATCTTAGACTCCAAATCTAAAGGATGCAATTTCGAATATTGCCGTTCCCGCCAAGAACATGTAAACTTGAACTTATTTTGATATTTGAATCAGATTCGAAAAAAAAAAAGATGGAGTTCAAAAATGTTTACTTGTGCCATATGTGGAAAAGAATTCAAAAAAGAAATTAGCCTTTTTGCCCATTCGAGGATTCTTAAAAAAGATTTCCCAAGAATCTATTCACAACTACTTGACATCAGAATATGTTTTTGATAATGTATTCTTATTCGAGACATGAAAAGTCTTGATTGAACTTTTAAAACAGAAAAATTTTAATAGTGGAATGGCCGGAAACATTCTTCTGGAACGCCATAGAAGGGCGTCAAATGTTGGTGAGAATCCAATATCCACTACCAATTTATGCTGATTTATTGCGGGAGGGATTTAGGTAAGGATACCTAATGAGGCTCATAACCTTGTAACCGGAGATCGTTCCTCTGCCCCGCATCCATTTTGTTGATTTAATGTTGGCTGTGATGGAATTGATAAACATGTCTGACTGTGGATCAGACGAGGGAAACCTCTTGCGAGTTTAAGTCTCGTCAGTCAACCCAATTTAAACTAGAGTGTGCTCTGGGCCTGTCGCAACCGCAGGCGTTCCCGTACGGCAAGGTTAGAAGGTTCAAGGCCAGTGTGGTTTTGAATAGGGGACTACGGATTCTTTGACAATTGAATAAACTCCTAGCCTAATGGCTAGGGACAAGGTTTCTGGTCCCGTGTACCAGATTTAATCACGGGGCAAAATGGGGATATGGGATAATGGCTAGTTCACCTCACTTAACCATTTCAATAGTTAAATATTCTGCCATTTTATTTGATAATTATAATCCCGTGTAGAGGAGACGTATGATACCACTTTACACCGAAGAAGAATTTAACAAGGCTAAATCAAGAGATTTACTTCCCAACCAATGTAAAAATTGCGGGAAGATTTTCTTTAGAGAAAAACACAATATAATGTTTTACATTAATAATGGAGGTGGAGATTTTTGTTCAATTTCTTGTTCTTTTAAATTCAATAACCCACTGATTGAAGTTGTTTGTCATACATGTGGAAAATCATTTAAGAAGAAAAAACTTGATGCAGATAAAGAAGAACGGCATTTTTGTAGTAGAAGTTGTGCTAATAAATATTCTTCAAATATTAATAAAGAACAAAAGACTTTAAACCAAAAGAAATGGGCAAATTCAGAAGAAGGAAAAAGATTTTTAACTAAAACAAGCAAATTGGCATGTATTAAAAGTATAGAAATTAGAAAACTTAAACGAAAAATGAATAAATGTCCGGTTTGTGGTAAAGAGTTTAGGGTAATGTTTAAACATAAGAAATACTGTTCGGCAACTTGTTATAATAAAATATCTGGTGGTATAAAAAGGGGGTCTAGTAGAGGTAAGCATGGCTGGTATAAGGGATACTGGTGTGATTCAAGTTGGGAACTTGCTTGGGTGATTTACAACCTTGATCATGGGATTAAGTTTGAAAGGAATCATCAAGGTTTTGAATACGAATTTGAAGGAAAGAAACATAAATACTATCCAGATTTCATTTTAGAAGATGGAACTTACGTTGAAATTAAATCTGTTATGGGTGAAAAGAACAAAGCTAAAATTGCTTCGTTCCCAACTTCAATTAAAGTTTTACAGCATAAAGAGATTAAAATATTCATAGACCATGCGATTAAAATCTATGGTAAAAATTTCATCTCATTATATGAGGATGGTCCGGGTTCGAATCCCGGTATCCCCGCCAATATCGTTTCGATTCCTTGACATAGCTTAAGCGTAAAGCCTCAGCATTGTAGTTGGGAGATGAAGCCTAACGAACTTCTGACTCGGCCATTTGTCCCCTGTTCCGAAGAAAGGGATAACAGGACTTAATTATGTTTCTGTTGGCAAAGCCGACAAAGATCCACCCCGGATGTGCAGAAAGTAAGGGACAAACGTTTTTGATACGTGCCGTATCCCAACTGGCTGGAGGAGCGGGACTCAAAATCCCGTGGACGGAAGTCCCACTGTGGGTTCGAATCCC
>JALNVE010000323.1 GCA_023227695.1 Paludibacteraceae bacterium | reverse complement strand
GTCGCTCAATTAGTTTGTCGATGTCCTTCTCCTCGAATCCTAAACGGTGCATACCCGTATCAATCTTAACGTGGATAGGGTAGTTTTTGATACCTAGAAGCGATGCCTCTTTGATCATTCTTTCCAACAGAGCGAAGCTGTAAACCTCAGGTTCCAAGTTGTATTCAAAAATCTTTTGGAAACTGTTTGGTTCTGGATTCATTACAACGATTGGAATGTGGATTCCTTCATGACGGAGCACAGCACCCTCATCAGCTACAGCTACCGCCAAATAGTCGCAACCGTTGTGCTGCAAAGTAAGTGCAACCTCCACGTCACCGCTACCGTAAGCGTTGGCCTTCACCATGCTCATGATCTTTGTGCCTGGTTTCAGGAATGAACGGAAGTAGTTGAAGTTATTGAGCAATGCGCCAAGATCAACCTCCAAAACAGTCTCGTGTACAACGGATGCCAATCTGTCTGCTATCTCCTCAAAGTGGAAACGACGAGATCCTTTCAATAAAATGGCTTCGTTCACGAAATCACAAACGTTGTTGGTGTGCTGAAGGAAATTCTCAGTAGTCTCGAAAAACTTTTTTTCAGCTATGTCATTGAATATTTCATTGAATCGAGAAAGGTCTCTGCCAATACCGATGAAACGGTCTATACCTTTACCTGTAATGAGTTTGACTACGTTCTGGTAAAGAGCCTCCGGATCCTTTCCGCTCTGCATGATATCCGATAGGATCAGCGTCTTCTTCATCTTCTTAGCCGTAGCTTGTTGAGTCAAGAAATCTAAAGCGATGCTTAATGAGTCTATATCGGAGTTATAGCTATCATTGATCAGTAGACAACCGTTCTGTCCGGCCTTCACTTCCAAACGCATGGCAACAGAATCCAACATCGCCATACGCTCTTTGATCTTCTCCATGGAAATGCCTAGTACAATCATGGTTGAGAGACACTGGAGTGAGTTTTCGATAGAGGCAGAGTCTGTGAACGGAATCACGAAAGAGTATTTCTTACCGTTGTATATGTAGTTGATAGTGCTCTTGCGGTCCACCTTTTCGATGGATGTAACGTTAATGTCGTTGTCTGCACCTTCACCAAAAGTAAAGAGCTTAGCCTTTGTCTTTGATTGAACTACAGTGATGTCTACCAACTTGTTGTCTTTGTGATAGATAAGTGTTTTGCAGTTGACGAACAGCTTCAGTTTTTCAGCACATTTCATTTTCAAAGAGGAGAAATTCTCCTGGTGAGCATCGCCCAAGTTGGTAAAGATACCGATAGTTGGATTGATGATAGGGGTGAGTTTTTCCATCTCGCCCATCTGAGAGATACCTGCCTCGAAAATGCCAAGTTGTGTATCTTCGTTCATTTCCCATACGGAGAATGGAACACCGATCTGAGAGTTGTAGCTTCGTGGAGATCTCGTTATCTTGAAATTTTCTTGCAACAACTGGTTCAACCACTCTTTGACGATTGTCTTTCCGTTACTTCCTGTGATACCGATGACAGGCACATTGAAGCGGTTGCGGTGGTTGGCGGTCAATTTCTGCAAAGCGTGCAAGGTATCGTCAACCACGATGAAGTTGGCGTCTGTCATTGCACCCATTTCATTGGTGAAATTGCTCACCATGAAATTGCGGACATTGTTTTTATATAGGATAGGAATGTAGTTGTGACCGTCATTCCTGTTTGATTTTATAGCAATAAATAGGGTATCTTCTGGAAAGGAGAGTGCCCGGCTGTCGGTCAGCAATCGGCTGATCTCGATGTTACTGTTTCCGCGGAGTTCTCCGCCAGCCATTTCAGCAATCTGTTTTGTCGTGTACATAATTTTTTATGTTTTAACGTCTTTATTTTTCGTCTTCTTTTTCCTTCATTTTCTCTTGAAGATGAGGGGCAAAAAGTTTCTCCATATTTTCGATTCCTGTGAGTTTTTTTAGCGAATGGATTAAGTACCAAAGAGCTATCATCATGACTATAGATGATGGGAGAGCTATGACAGGATAACTCAATGCTGTCATTCTTCCTAATTCGTGAGCAAAAGCTTCTGTGCCTGATGGACTATGAATCAGTATTTTAGCCAAAATAAAGTTCAGAATGGACGACAGAAGGAATGAGGCTGACACCATATAAGTTGAATAGACCAAAGTTTTTTCGAATTTTTTCTGATTCTGACCCTCTTCCAATAGCTTGTTGATGTGGTCTACGTCCAGAAGATCTCTATTAAAAAGCAATTTACGTACCAAGGGAAATGGAGTGAATAAGGAAACAAAAATAGCCAAACCGATAATCAAAGGTACGGCAGCCTCTTTGAAGGCAATCCATTCACTAGGAAATTTAAAAACACCAATAATACCTGTCAATAAGATACTTACGAAACCGATGATGGATACGAAGTTGGTCTTTTTTCTTTTTAAATAATCGTAAATGAAATAGACGGTAGGAAATGCGAGGGCAATTATCAAACCATAGATAGGACCCAATCTGTTTTCAGTAGTGAATTTGGACAGAATAATGACTGGAATGATAATGTTAAAGACGATGCTGATCAATGCATTCTCTCTTTTTTCTGGCATTTGTTTTTCGTTATCCATTCTTATAAATTTTTTATGCAAATTACGCTAGAAAAAACGAATGATACAATTAGAAGGTGTTTAAAGTTGCAAACTTTAAAACTAAATTTCTGTTATATCCTCACTTATTATTGTCGTTTTACCCAATAAAATGATGCTTGGGGCTGTGAAAAGCAAACATCTGTCCAAAAAATGAATGATAATTGAATGAAAATTCATAACTTGGCTGCATAAAAATGAGCGAGTATGGAAGAGGAAAAAGAGGAACAGAATTTATGGGAAAAGTTGGAGTCTTATAGTAAAGATTACTCTCCACAAGAACTTTTTTCTAAACTTACGAATGTAGCAAAGAAGGCAGGAATAAAAATTGTTTTTTATGTCCTATTGCTTTATTATTCTTTGGTTTATGGTAATTTATCTCTAAAAGAGAAGAGTATTATTATTGCAGCGTTGGGTTATTTCATCTCGCCGGTGGACCTTATCCCAGACCTTTTTCCAATGGGATATAGCGATGATTTGGCTTTAATTATCTTTATTGTGACTAAACTAAAAGGGTCTTTCACTCCTGAGATTAGAACAATGGCCATCGAACGTCTAAAAAAGTATTTCGATAATGTAAATGAAGAGAGTCTGAATTTTTAAAAAAAGCTCATTTTCAATATATAACAGACCAATTGGAATAATCCAATTGGTCTGTTTCTTTTTTGTATTACGGGATTATCATGTGCAACAATCTGTAGGTATGTTACGCCATCCAGCACGTCACTTCCGACGAGCTCTCAAGGCGTATTGGCACATTTACTCCACCTTTGTGGTTTGCCGAAGTTTTGTTTATTCTTTATCTCAGTGTCGTTTCCTGATTTCAGTTGACCTAAAATAATTCGTGTTTAAATTGTCCACGGACTTTTTCTCTTGAACCCCAATGGATTCATGTTATCGATATTT
>JALNVE010000322.1 GCA_023227695.1 Paludibacteraceae bacterium | reverse complement strand
GGTCCAGTGCCTAAGGGAGACAATCAACAGTATGAGGCTCTTTGTCCTCGTGTTGAGAAGTTGGTTGGCCTTCAACGTGTAATGGCTACTAACTATCTTACAGATGCAAAACGTTTGTTGAAGTCTGAAGATAAGAAAGAGCAGGAAGAGGGTGCTTTGGCATTGTTCCGTTCATATAAGGCTTTGCCTAAAAATTCTCCGTTGATCAAGTTCTTGAGTGAACCGGGAATCAAGGCTATTATGTTGAAGACAGAGGAGTTCTATATGCAAGAGAACAACAAGAACATGCATATCGCAACTAATCCTCTTTACTTCGTTATTGATGAGAAAAACCGTAGCATTGATTTGACCGATAAAGGTATTGATGCTCTTACCGGTGTTTCAGAAGATCCTGAGTTTTTCGTCCTTCCTGATATCTCTGCGAAGGTAGCAGAGTTGGATAAATCTACTCTTTCTAAAGAAGAAATCCAACAGAAGAAAGATGAAATGATGCAGGAGTATTCTGCTAAGTCAGAACGCGTCCACACAATCAATCAGTTGTTGAAGGCTTATACCTTATTTACTAAGGATGATGAATATGTCATCGTTGAAAATAAGGTTAAAATTGTTGATGAGCAGACTGGCCGTATCATGGAAGGTCGCCGTTACTCTGACGGTTTGCACCAGGCTTTGGAAGCTAAGGAGCGTGTTAAAGTAGAGGATGCAACACAGACATACGCTACAATCACTTTGCAGAACTACTTCAGAATGTACCATAAGTTGGCAGGTATGACCGGTACCGCTGAGACGGAGGCTGGTGAGTTCTGGAGCATCTATAAATTGGATGTTGTGGTTATCCCGACTAACAAGCGTATTGCTCGTCATGATTTGGAAGACCGTGTATATCGTACAAAGAGAGAAAAATACAACGCAGTAATTGATGAGATCGTTTCTTTGGTTGAACAAGGTCGTCCAGTATTGGTGGGAACAACATCCGTTGAAATTTCTGAGTTAATCAGTAAGATGTTGACTCTCCGTAAGATTAAACACAATGTATTGAATGCTAAGTTGCACCAGAAGGAGGCCGATATCGTTGCTGAGGCAGGAAAGAGCAGTATCGTAACCATCGCTACCAATATGGCTGGTCGTGGTACCGATATCAAGCTTTCTGATGAGGTTAAGGCTGCCGGAGGTTTGGCAATTATAGGTACTGAGCGTCACGAGTCTCGTCGTGTCGATAGACAGTTGAGAGGTCGTGCCGGTCGTCAAGGTGACCCAGGATCATCTGTATTCTATGTGTCTCTTGAGGATAACTTGATGCGTTTGTTCGGTTCCGAGAAGATTACTAAGGTAATGGACCGTCTTGGATTTAAAGAGGGTGAAGTTATCGAGCACGGTATGATTTCCAAATCTATCGAGCGTGCACAGAAAAAGGTAGAGGAGAATCACTTTGGAGTACGTAAACGTTTGTTGGAATACGATGACGTCATGAATGCCCAAAGAGAGGTTATCTATAAGAAACGTAGAGAGACTTTAATGGGTGAACGTATGGGCGTTAACATCATGAACATGATGTACGATGCTGTCGTAAATGTTGTTGATGGTGATAAGGGTGTTGGTTTTGAGGCATTCGAAGAGGATATGATGAAGTTGGCAGCTATCGAATCTCCTGTTTCTCCTGATGAATTTGCAGGAATGAAGGACGATGCTTTGGTTAACAAAGTATTCGATGCATCCATGGCAGCATTCAAACGTAAGACTGATGCAATCGTGGAAAATGCAATGCCGGTTATTTCAAAGGCATACGAGTCTTATCAAGATAAATTAGGCTATGTTCCTTTCCCTATCACTGATGGTACTTTATTATACAGAGTTCCTATCAAGTTGGAAGAGGCATACCAGACAAAGGCAAAATCCATTGTTAAGGCATTCGAGAAAGCTATTTTGCTTCATGCCATTGATGACAATTGGAAAGAACATTTGAGAGGAATGGATGATTTGAGAGAGTCAGTTCAAAATGCTACTTATGAGCAAAAAGATCCATTGTTGATCTACAAGTTGGAATCTTACAACCTCTTCAAGAAGATGGTGGACGATATGAACTACAAGGCTATTTCAGTTTTGATGCGTGCTCAGATGCCGAAGATTATTACAAAAGAAGAGGCTGAAGAGCAAGAGAGACAGGAGAGACTTGAACAGCAAAGACAAACTCAGAGACCATCTTACGTTGAGAGCCGTTCTGACAATCCTTATGATGGAGCAAATACTCAGACTCAGCAATCTCAGGTAACACAGCCAATTCATGCAGAGAAGAAGATAGGACGAAACGATCCTTGTCCATGCGGCAGTGGTAAGAAATATAAGAACTGTTGCGGCAGAGACTTGTAATTGATAATTTATTGGACGGACGTATTGAGATTCTCTTTTACGTCCGTTCTTTTTATAAAATGATAAAAACTAGAAATTATGTTGTCTTATATAACATGGACAGTTGATCCTGAATTGTTTGGCATAGGAAGCCTTACTGTTCGTTGGTATGGCTTGATGTGGGCTTTGGGATTCTTCATAGGCTATTTTGTTCAATCGAAAATATATAAGAAAGAAGGGTTGCCTGACGATGCTATGGATAAACTGTTTATCTATATGATGATCGGTACCATTGCCGGTGCAAGAATAGGCCATTGCTTCTTTTACGACTGGGCATACTATTCAGAACATCTTTATAAAGTTTTGTTCGTTTGGGAAGGCGGATTGTCTAGCCACGGTGGCGCTTTTGGTATCTTGGTTGCTCTTTGGATTTTCCATATAAAGGTTGCCAAAAAAAGTTATATCTGGGTGCTTGATAGGGTAGTGATATCTGTTGCTGTCTGTGGTGCCTGTATTCGTTTTGGAAACTTGATGAATCACGAGATTTACGGTCATGCAACGGATGTACCTTGGGCATTCCGTTTCATTACAAACATTCATGCTTGGCAGAATGGTGCTGAACCTATATTCTCGGCTCCTAGTCATCCGACTCAGATTTATGAGATCATGTATTGCTTGATTACATTTGCAGTTTTGCTTTTCCTTTATTGGAAAACAAATGCAAAAAAATACGAAGGGTTACTATTTGGAGTGTTCCTTATCGGAATCTTCTTGACTAGGTTTCTCTTGGAATTCATAAAGAATAACCAGGAAAATTTTGAAGATGGTATGATGTTTAATATGGGACAGATCCTAAGTATACCATTCTTCGTTTTTGGATTCTATTTTGTTGTAAGGGCTTGGCTGATGAGCCGAAAGTCTTTAGATAAAAAATAAAAGGATAATTTATGGAAATATTAGATGGCATTCATTATGTTGGTGTGAACGACAGAACAAAGCATCTGTTCGAAAACCAATGGCCTCTACCATACGGTGTGGCTTATAATTCTTATCTGATTGTTGACGAGAAAGTCGCATTGGTTGATACCGTTGATATCTCCTATTGCGATCTTTTCTTCGAAAAAATAGATGCCATTCTTGGTGGCAAAAAAGTGGATTAT
>JALNVE010000321.1 GCA_023227695.1 Paludibacteraceae bacterium | reverse complement strand
GTCTTTCAATGCGAAAATCAAACTTTTCAGGGCTAATCTGCGTGGGGTCGTAGATAAGAAGTTCTTCCTATTCCGTATCGCCAATATTTATGCTTTTCCCCACTAAATTTCTACTGACCCGAATATTCTTGTCGCTATACCAACCCCACCTATCCGCTGATCCAAAAAATCGCAGATCACAGATTTCATCTTTCCATAAAGGGCAAACAAAAAATCCAATCAATTTCAGAAAATTGATTGGATTAATCACCTTGCGGTGAGAGGGGGATTCGAACCCCCGGTACAGTTACCCGTACGTCAGTTTAGCAAACTGGTGGTTTCAGCCACTCACCCATCTCACCAAACCCCTTTGTTTCGGTTTTGTGCTGCAAAGATAGAAACAGTTTTTCAAACTGCAAAATATATATTGATGAATATTTAAAATAAAATAGCTATTTTTGGGACTTCGTAGGCATCTTTTTATGCCGATGGAATCGAAACTTTTTGTAAGTTTCAGAATTTTAAAACTTTAGTTGTACTCGTCTATTTTAAGAGAAAAAATGGGAAAGAAGAAAAAAACTTCGGAAAAGTGGAATTTAAAGAAAATATTGCTTGTCGCAGGCTCTGTTGTCCTTGTGATATGCCTTGTTGTTGGCTTTATTTATTATAAAACAAATTTAGAGGCTAATTTTTTTGTTCAGGGAGACACACATAAATATATCCTTATAGACCGCGACGATACCTTTGATGAGGTCGTTCTTAAATTGCAAGAGACGGGTACCGTAAAAAATATTCAGTCGTTCGTCAGAACAGCAAAGAATAATGGTTATCCAGAGAGCATTGTTCCTGGTAGATATGAATTGATAGACGGAATGAGCAACTACATGCTCGTACACCGATTGATAAATGGTCGTCAGACCCCGCTTCGTATCACTTTTAATAATATACGTACAAAAGAGGTCTTGGCTCAACGTCTTTCAAAGCAGATGATGATGGATTCTTTGGAGATGATAAACGCACTTAATAACGATACGCTTCTTTCTCGCTATGGTTTGACTCGACCTACCGCCGTCGCTTTGTTCATTCCTAATACATACGAAGTTTATTGGGACATCTCTCCTGAAAAATTGATGGACAAGATGAAAGTGGAGTATGATAAATTCTGGACCGAGGAGCGTCTTCAAAAATTGAATGATGTGGGCCTCACTAAGTTGGAGGTGAGTACGTTGGCCTCTATCGTAGACGAGGAGACGAACAAAAAGGATGAAAAACCGCTGATCGCAGGACTTTATTTGAACCGTTTGAACAAGGGAATGCCTTTGCAAGCCGACCCAACAGTGAAATTTGCTTTACAGGATTTCTCGTTGAGACGTATTTATAGTGGTCACTTGGAGACAGATTCTCCTTATAATACTTACAAACATGCAGGTTTGCCTCCTGGTCCAATCCGTATTCCTTCAACAGAGGGTATTGATGCGGTGTTGAACTATGTGGATCATGACTATATGTATATGTGTGCACGCGAAGATCGTTCGGGTTACCATAATTTTGCTACAACGTTTGATGAGCATCTAAAGAATGCATCAAAGTACAGACATACTTTGAACAAACGCGGTGTTCAATGATGTAGTAATTGACAAAATGTTGAGTGAAGAACACCTAATTTCGTTTAAGTATGAAAGTAAACATTATTGGTGGAGGAGTGGCTGGCTTAGCGGTCGGCATTTACCTTCAGAAAAATGGTTTCGAAACGGAAGTGTTCGAGCAGCATACGGTGCCGGGTGGATTGTGTACGGGATGGAAACGTGGCGATTATACCTTCAATGGCTGTATGCACTGGCTATTGGGTAGTGGCAAAGGCATTGCTTTCAATACTTTTTGGAATGAGATTTTAGACCTTTCCCAATTGGAGTTCGTTCTTCATAAGGAACGTGTGCAGTTTGATGTGCCAGATCTGACAGATCGACACGGAAATTCCGTCTTCCATTTTTACAATGAAATAGATCAGTTTGAAAAATACATGTTGGATATAGCGCCTGAGGATGAGAAGATGATCCGTTACTGGATGGATCAGGTGCGTTATGTTGGCCAGTATTTGGATTGTTTGCCTCCTGCATTTTATGACGAAAGCTTTATTGCGTCTACGCGAAGAAATATGCATCTGATAAAACTTCTTCCTATGGTTTACTTCATGTTTAAGTGGAGTAAGCTCACCAATTACCAATTTGCTGAAAATTTTAAAAATCCATTTTTGCGTAAGGCAATCACTTTGTTATATGAGAAGGAGGTACGTATGCCGATTCTTTTCTTTGTGCAATGTTACGCCAACAAGCATGTGGCTGGTTATCCGATAGGCTCGTCGTTGCATTTTGCGAAGAAGTTGGCGGAGTCTTATCAGCAGCATGGCGGCAAACTGACGTTGGGACAGTGTGTCAATTCGATAGATATAGAGGAGGGTCGTGCGGTTGGTCTCCGTATGGAAGACAATACGCAGAGGCCTTGCGATTTTGTCGTTTCTGCGGCAGATTGGCGTTGGACCATTTTCCGTGCTTTGGGTGAGAAGTATGCAACAAAGGAGCAGATGTTTTATAAGAATCCACCGAAAGAGGCGATTTTTTACTCATACTGCATCCTGTATTTAGGCGTCGATTTGGATCTGAAGAAGTATCCTCATTTTATACGTTATTCGTTAGAAAACCCGATTTTCTCGCCAGACGGAACCTCGTACGACCGTTTGGAAGTTCATGTCTATAATTATGATCCGACATTGGCTCCGGAAGGAAAGGTGACGATAGCCGTAGATTTCCAAACGCGAGAAGGTGAGTTTTGGATAAACCTCCGAAAGAATGATTACCCTCAATATGTCCAAAAGAAAAAGGAGTTTCAGGAGAATATCTTGGCTGAGTTGGAGAAGAAGATGTCAGTTTTGTCTGGGCATATCGAAGTTACTGATTTGACCACGCCGGCCTCTTACCATCGCTATACGGGCAATACGTTGGGTAGTTCTCAAGGCTGGACACCACAGGATAATGTGATGAAGAGTATTCCTTTGAAACCAACAGTAAAGGGATTGGACAACGTTTTCCTTGCCGGCCATTGGTTGGTAGCGGGCGGAGGATTGCCAATTGCCCTTAAATCGGCTCGCGATACAGCCTGGCTTCTCTCCAAAAAAGCAAACGGAAAATTTGTCGTTTAGGAAAGCTTCGTCGTTCGTAGAAACGCGATTCATTGTGTCTCTGAATAGAAAAATTCATATTTGCCGTATCAATAAACGAAACGCCTCTCGGACGGTCACCCAGCGGACAAAATGTCCGCTAAGAAATTTGTGCAAATAAAGGATATCACCAAACCTCAAAATTACGAGCCTAAATTTCAATTTTCAGTTGCCCAATAAAAAAAATCAGTGATAATTCGGCGTATAGGTCAAATTGCGTGGTATTTTCACTATACTAAGTGTCAATGGGTCAAATTGCGTGGTGACTTAAATGAAAATACGATTGAATATTTTCAACAATTTGCTCATATTTGTAT
>JALNVE010000320.1 GCA_023227695.1 Paludibacteraceae bacterium | reverse complement strand
TGCCCACTAAGACTTTGAGGACCATAGGCGGCTTCGATCCTCTTTTTTACCACAATGGCGAAGATGATAACTATATGCAACGGGTTCGATACCATGGTCTAAATGTGGGAGTTTGCACTAAGGTGAACGTGTGCCACGACATAGAAGGCCGCTGCATTAACTACAATGCGTCTACATTGGACTGGCGTAAGTATATCCTTATTAACGACTGCAACATAAATGTGAACCTTGATTTCGACTGCATCTTGCGCAACAAGCGGCGCACCATATTCTTTCAACGTCTGCGACTAAATTTCAAACTGCTTAAAGCTTCGGTGCCCGAATATAAATATCTTAAGGCCATGCGTCCTCATATTGAGGCCAGCCGGAGACAGAACAAAGAAATGGGGGAAAACTGGTTGTAATAGAAAAAAATAATGGAGTTTGTTTTTTTATCTTTTGCCAATAAAAGTTGGTATGGTGGTAAACCATTGATTCGTTTGAGAAAAGAGGTTAATGACTTAGGGGTTTTTGACAAAATTATTCTTAAAGATGAGGATTTTTTTGAACAGGATTATTTGACAAAATATTCAGAACGATTTAAAGAAAGAGGCTATGGATATTGGCAATGGAAGCCATATCTGATTAGGGAGACCCTCAAAAAAATGAATGAAAATGATATCTTGTTCTATTGCGATGCAGGATGTCATTTGAATAAAAATGGTCTACAAAGACTCTTGGAATACAAGAAAATTGTCGAAAATAAATCTGGTATCTTGGTTTCTGATACTGCTTTGGATGAAAGAAATTGGACCAAAGGTGATTTGTTTGCTTTTTTTGGTTTAGATATTGAAACGTATACAGGAAGTCAATATCAGAGTGGCATTGTTTTTCTTCGTAATTGTGAAATGTCAAGATCTTTTGTTAATGATTGGTATCATATACTTCATGAAAACCATGAATTATCAACAGATGGTGTTTCTAAATCATCAAACTATAAGTCTTTTGTTGAAAATCGCCACGACCAATCTGTTTTGTCTCTTTTATTACACACAAAGTATAAGTGTGATAGTTTTTCCGCTGGAGAAACATGGCCTACAAGAGGAGATTATAGTCAATTGTGGAATTATCCAATATGGGCATGTCGAAATCATGTTAGAGAGGCTTTGTGGATGGCTAAAAGAAAACGAGTCAGACATGGACTGAAAAGATTAATAAACAAATCGTTTGTGTATTTTAAATTATTAAAAAATAAACTATGAACTATAATGTGTTGCATATTCAGACTATTGCAAACAGCGAAGGTTGTACTCCTCTGAGAATTCACCGTGCTTTGTTAGAACAAGGGGTTAATAGTATGATGTTGGTAGTGCAAGGAAGCGGGGATGCTATTTACCAAGCAACCCAATCCTCAACTTTAAATAGATATGTACCCCCGAAAAATAGGTTAATAAGAAAAATAAAAAATAAATTAAGAAATAAATGGGGGAAAGGGTTGCTTCTTTCTGAAAAATTAGATTATAAGATATGGGATTTGGCAAAGTTACATCCAATGGTGTGCTATTCACAATCCTACTCTCAATATGATTTAGCAGAACATCCTTTAGTAAAGGAAGCAGACATCGTTCATCTTCATTGGGTTCAGAATTTCCTTGATTTTGAGTCTTTTTTCAAGAAAATGAAAGAGTTAGGTAAACCAATAGTATGGACATTTCATGATTTGAATCCCATGATGGGTGGCTTTCATCATATCAGACTTCGAGAAAAGTACTATAATGAGTACCAGATGGTGGAGGATGCACAATATGAGATGAAACGATGTGCTGTTAGTGGTGATATGAATCTAAATATAGTTGCTATTTCTTCCCAAATGAAAGATTATATCTTTAAACATGAGTTTTATAAAGATCGGTCAATTTATAACGTATTTAATTGTGTTGATGAAAAAAAGTTTTTCCCTGTTAATAAAAAGGATGCTAGATCAGTATTAAGTATTGACGAAAACCAAAAAGTACTATTGTTCGTGAGCAGTTATCTCAATCATAGTGAGAAAGGAATGAATGAACTCATACAAGCATTAGAATTGCTCAATTTAAACGATATTTTGCTTATTTGTGTCGGAGATGGTGAAATTCCACAAACTAATGTTGAGGTTCAGAGATTTTCTTCTGTTCACGATACAATTTGGCTTTCAACGTTATATTCAGTAGCAGATCTTATGGTTATTCCTTCGTTTCAGGAATCGTTTGGAAATACTTGTGTTGAAGCTATGTTATGTGGAACACCTGTGGTTATGACACCTGTTGGTATTGCTATGGATGTCATAGATGAAAAAAATGGTGTTGTATGTCAAGATTATACAGTTGAAGCATTGGCACAGGGTATCAAAATCGCTATGGATAGACAATATGACGGCTCATATATTCGGCAAAAGGCAATTGACTCGTTTAATCCAAATAAAATTGCCAATGAATATATCGGTGTATATGAAGATGTAATTTCAAAGAAAATATATCAAAACAATGAGGGTTTTGTTTATCTTGTCAAGATAGTCTTGTTTATATTATCAGTTTATTTCGTTTCAATAATTATTGATATGGCTAGACGTTTTTTGTGGGAAAGACTACTGTTGCTGAAAAATAAAGTCAAACAATGAAATTGCGAAAAAAGGAAAACTATGTTTTGTCTAACGCTTTATCCTAAAGGAGGATTAGCTAATCGCATGAGGGCTATTGATTCTGCTGTCAATTTCTGCACAGAGAAGAACGTCAAGTTGAACGTTAAGTGGTATAAGGATTGGGGCATGAATTGCGATTGGAACGAGTTGTTTTGTCCACTATCCTTTGTCAATGATAAGCCTTTGCCTAAGTGGATTAAAATGATTTTAAATAGTCGTCAATCGCAAAAGTATAATAGGTCGATAATCTATGCGATATGTGCTGTAGCGGTTGACTTCGTCGTTCGTTTGTTGGGCAAGTTCCATATCCTTTGTTTTCTTGACATGCAAGAAATAAGGGAATTTGAGGAGTTTGTGAAGAAAAGATGTTTGTTTGGGGTGATACTGTCGTGGGATGCATTTTATCCCCAAGAGAAGTTTCATAATGAGTTGTTTATCATTAACGATACAGAAATACTTCAATCTGAACTTGCAAAGATTAGCTCTCATACAGTGGGCGTGCATATCCGCCGTACCGATAACCCATGGTCAATTGCCCATAGTCCATTGGAGTTGTTTGAGAAAAAAATGAGGCAAGAAATGGACTACGATACACTGACAGATTTTTATATATGTTCCGACGATTTGTCGGTCAAAGAGCATTTTCGCTATGGCATTTGGAAAGACAAGGTAAAAATGCCCGAAGGCATTATTAATCGTGGCTCGAAGGAGGGCATAGTCCAAGCAGCATGCGAGATGTTTGCTCTGTCTAAAACACAGAAGATATATGGCTCATATTGGAGTTCATTTGGAGATGTGGCAGCAAAATTAGGTAATATTGAGATAGAAATATGTACGAATTCTCTATCATAATACCTCATTAC
>JALNVE010000319.1 GCA_023227695.1 Paludibacteraceae bacterium | reverse complement strand
ACGCTTGGCAATATCTCTCTTAATAGTTGATCTGTTTTCATTCCGCAAAGATAATGCTATTCATGAATTTTGGGGAATATTCTTGTCGCTATACCAACCCCACCTATCCGCTGATCCCTAAAATCCCCCTACTACTTATTTCTTGGGTGAAAGCGTAGAATCTCGCTTCTTAGACGATTCATGTCAATATGAGTATAGATTTCTGTTGTAAGGATCGATTCGTGGCCTAGCATCTCCTGAATTGCCCTTAAATTGGCGCCTCCTTCCAAAAGATGAGTTGCAAACGAATGACGGAATGTATGCGGACTGATGCTTTTCTCTATCCCAGCCATCTCGGCATGCTGCTTAATGATATTAAATATCATGATTCTACTCAGTTTTGTGCCACGACGGTTCAGAAACATGTAATCTTCATTTCCCTTCTTCACATCAAGGGTATTTCTATCAATTAGCCATAGTTGCATAGCTTTACAAGCCGACTCCGACATGGGCACCAGACGTTGTTTACTTCCCTTTCCTACAACGGATAAGAAAAGCTCATTGAAATAGACATTTGAAATTTGAAGATTTACCAACTCGGAGACACGCAATCCACAACTGTAAAGCGTCTCCAAAATAGCTTTGTTTCTATGGCCTTGCGGCTGACTTAAATCAATGGTAGAGATAATGGAATCTATTTCTTGTACAGTTAAAACTTCAGGCAGTTTACGACCAATCTTAGGGGTTTCCAACAATTCGGTAGGATCATCAGTGATTTTGTTGCTTAGCAACAAATATTTATAAAAAGACTTTATTCCAGAAATAACTCGTGCTTGTGAGCGGCTACCAATACCGATATCGCATAAATCTATCAAGAAATCCTGAAGATGCTCTAATTGAACATCCAAATAGTTAATATGGGCATCTTGAAGGTAATCCAATAGTTTGGCTAAATCTTCGAGATAGGCATCCAAAGTGTTTAATGACAATGAACGTTCCAACTTCAAGTAAGATTTGTAGCCCTTCACCATCGGATCCTTCAAATAAGCCTCATATTGCATATATAAAGTATTAAAGAACTGCCTCAGACAATTTCTGACGCTCTAACAAGGCTTCGATAGCCAATCGATAAGAATCCATCCCAAATCCTGCAATCACACCTTGACAAACTGGCGTAAGATAGGAATGATGACGAAACTCTTCTCTCTTATGTGTATTAGAAATGTGCACCTCAACAACAGGACACTTAATTGAACGAATTGCATCTGCTATCGCAATTGAAGTATGAGTATAGGCACCTGCATTCAACACAATTCCATCAGATAAAAAACCAGTCTCCTGAATAATATTAATAAGCTCTCCTTCTATATTAGATTGATAATATGAAATACTTACATCTGGATATCTATTCGTTAAAACTTCAAGATATTCATCAAAAGGTTGGTTGCCATAAATTGACGGTTCTCTTTTACCTAACATATTGAGGTTTGGACCATTGATAATAATGATGTTCATAATGTATAAAATTACAAATTTTCGTGTCGTTTTATCTCTTCAATAAAACATTATCTATTTTTCTAATTGATATTCAACCTCTTTGAATGCATATTTTCTCTTTTCACCTTTATCTGTAAGAAGAACTAAAATACCTGTTTCTTGTACATCTATTATTTTTGCCAAGAAAATTCCATTCTCATCCAAGTACTTATGAAATCCCTCTTTGCGATAAAGCAAAGAAAAATAATCAGTACGAATCAGTTCTCTTTTATTCTCCAAAAGTTGCAAATATCGAGAAAATACAAAACGCCATACAACTGATGCTGCATCTTTTATATCATAAGTTTTGCCATTTATAAGATGAACAGAAACGGGATTAGGCGCATTGCTTTTAAATACCTTTTGATTGATATTAATACCTATTCCAGCAATTGTATTTTCTATCAAATGACCTGAAATGAAATGTTCAATCAAGATTCCACAAATCTTCTTATTCTTCCAATAGATATCGTTAGGCCACTTAATTGAGACATCGTGAAGTTGACAATAGGAAGTCAAAAAATCAACAATTCCCAAAGAGATTGCCTGAGAAATATAAAACTGTTCAGAAGGTAAAATAGAATGAGGATATAAAAGGATACTAAAGATAAGATTGGCACCTCTTTCAGACTCCCATGAATTACCTACTTGTCCATGGCCTGAAGTCTGAAAATCGGAACAAACCATTGTACCTTCAGACAAATCAGGTTGTTGTTCCAACAAACTCTTAAGATAAGTGTTTGTTGAATCCACTTCATCTAGAAATAGGATACCATTAGCATTCATTATTTTGAAGCTTTTGATTGAGTGACTTTTGCACCTTTTGCCACATCAGAAGTAACCCAAACGTTACCACCAATGACAGCACCCTCACCAATTGTTATTCGACCCAAAATAGAAGCATTAGAATAAATAATGACATTATCCTCGACGATTGGGTGACGTAATACATTTTTAACCGGATTACCAGACCCATCCAATTCAAAACTCTTAGCTCCCAAAGTAACACCTTGATACAATTTAACATGATTGCCGATAATAGCTGTTTCGCCGACAACAACACCCGTTCCGTGATCAATCGTGAAATATTCTCCGA
This sequence comes from Paludibacteraceae bacterium, assembly GCA_023227695.1. Lineage (GTDB taxonomy): Bacteria > Bacteroidota > Bacteroidia > Bacteroidales > Paludibacteraceae > RGIG10190. The sequence goes on along the minus strand of JALNVE010000319.1, from coordinate 925 downwards.
TGGTTGCTCCTGGATGGATATCAATTCCTGTCTCAGAATGTGCCATTTCACTGATCATTCTTGGAATCAGAGGTACACCTAAAGTCAGAAGTTCGTGAGCAATTCGGTAATTTGAAATAGCCTTAATTGCAGGATAACAAAGGATAATTTCAGCAAAACTCTTTGCTGCAGGGTCACCATAATATGCAGCTTCAACATCTGTTATAAGCGTCTGTCTCATCTGCGGCAACTTTGCTATAAAAGCATTCACCACATCAGAAGATTTTGCTCTTAAATCTTCCAAAGGTGTATCGTCCGAATCAAAACAAAAGCTGGAAAAAACCTGATCTCTCAATATGCAAACCAAGCATTCTACATTAACCCCAATATGATATTTAATCGTATTCATATCTATCGATGAATTGCCAAAATATCCAGGAAAAAGAATTGCCCTAGTCAAATTCACAACCTCCAACAACGCATCACCAGATGGAAATGGTTCACCACTTCGATGTCTGTGATAAACCTTACAGAATGTATTATAATCTGACAATTCATCAATTAAAGAGACTGGGACATGTTTGTTTTGCATATAATTAATCGAATTAATAGACCACAATTTTATACAAAGATAATAGATTGGCTAAAAAACCGAAAAGTTCATAAGGATAAAAGAAATCTTTTAACCTTATGAACTAATATTATAAAAACTTATACAGCTTTATCTACAGAAGTGCTTAGTGATACACCAAGAGTAACCCAACATTACCTGATGTGATCCTGAATTATGGTGATTCAATCCTGTCAAACCCAATTGATAAGCATAGGCAAGATGGAAACCTTTATATCGGATACCTCCCATTGGGTAGAATGCCAATGCTTGAGCATTTCCTTCATCCAAACAATGACGGTAAGATGCCTGTAACCAGTAAGAGAAATCCTCGTT
>JALNVE010000318.1 GCA_023227695.1 Paludibacteraceae bacterium | reverse complement strand
CTCCACAGGGCAACTGGAAAGAGGGAGATTTTCTCTTCTCTTTCTGCTCTGAAAAATATTTTTTCTACCTGACCCATTTTTTTCCTCCTCAAGTTGCATTATCAATTTGAATCCCCGTTATAAAAATGATGAGTTTTCTATATTTCGGAATACAAATATGAAAATTAATGAAAAATGTGGCTTACCTATTTATTTAGAATCTTTTTATCCAAAACAAGAGGAAATAGCATTGATGCATGGTTTTTTACCTCATTATATGTTAGGATTTTCTTATGAAGATAAGTTTTTTGTCAATCCATATGTTTTTCATACAATGGATACATATGAAGCATTAAATAAATATTCATCAAAAGACAAACGAAGAATAATAAGACGTTTTGGATTGGACGTTGATCAATCTAATTTTGAAGAACTTATAGCAAAGAAGACAAATTACAAACATACTTTTACCTTATATGACGGTTTTTGTTATTGTACATAGAAAGAATTAAATATAAATCTTATTACATAACTGTTCACTAAAAATTGCCAAATATTCTTGAAAATAATTGAATTATAGTTTATTACAAGAGAAAATCTTGCGCAACGATTTGGATTTGTACATTTGCAGCCAAAAGATTGGCTGTATAATACGTTGTCGCTCATTGATGAAATTTCTTTAAGGATTCTCTTAATCAAAACAAAATTCAATGATGTCAATGAATAAAGTGGTCTTGATGGACTAGAATTATTTGAAAATTATAAATTTTAACTTCAGATTAACCGTCCTCTAATTTTTAGTGGACACTAGTGAGAGAATATGATTATATATAAAAAAACAGGTAAATGTATATGGTGTGGTAAAACAGAACCAGAGGTTTCTTTTAAAACGGCACCTCATATTCTCCCTCGAAAATTGGGAGGATGTGAGATAGGTTTAGATGTTTGTGATGATTGTAATCACTTTTTTGGAACTGCAGAAAAAAACAAACCAAATATAGATTTGGTTTTTAAAGAAATTTTTGGATCATTTCGATTCTTTAGTGATAATTTGAATGAACATTCGTATGAAAAATATAGTTCAGTTTATTTTAATTACTTACATAGTAAACAATGTATAAAAATAAAAAGTTTGTTTTGTTCTAGTATTATAACAAGACAATTTAAAAGAGCATTGTATAATGTGTTTTTTCAGAAATATCATTTTGTTACAGGGAACGCTAATAATCCAATGTTTGATATGGTACGTGATTTTGCTCGATATAACATAGGTTCCCCTCTTGTTTTTTATTCTTTTAATAATTTAAAACTAACCCCAGGTCAAGAAGAAATGAATAATCCTCATTTGCCAATAACAAATGAAATAATAGATGATATGATGAAATATGGTGTGTTTGCTTTCTTTTTTATGGGTGAGATATTTTATTTGGAAATTTTTCCGGATGTTTTTCAAATTAAAGGCATGGATTTTCTTCAAAAACAAGCTCAACGTTTTCTTGTGTCAGTTAAAGGTAATGAAAGAATATTTGAATTTACAGATGTTATGCAACTAGATTTCTTTATGATGAGATTTCGTGATTAGTTAATGATGTTTGGTACCGTTGTGGCCCCCATGGCTAGGGTATTTCATCTCCAAAAATGGATAATTGATAATCAATGTTGCGCCAGTGGAAAAACAAAAGAGGTCGTGCCAAACGTTTGGCACGACCTCTTTTTATGGATTAAAACATCAGTCTATGATAAAACTGAGTTTCTCGAATGCTATTCTTTCAGATATTTCTTTCCGTTCTTTATGATGATACCGTTGTATGATTCTGATACCCTCTGGCCGGAAAGGTTGTAGAGGGTGTTGTCCGTATCAACCTCTTCCTTTTCAGAAAGGGGTTCTTCCACGTCAGAAGGGATCTCTAGTGCCTGGTTCTTAATGGAGGCGTCACACTGTGACCTCTTTATATTTTCGCTGTATGCTAGCTATTGAAAAGCAAATTCGGAACATTTGCGAGATGAAATGATATAATATCTTTTCTTTGCTGAATTTTGAAATGGATAAAAACTGGTAAAGAATGTTCTTCGTGATAAATTGCACTTGCAGTCGCTACGGTGTGATGCCTCTACATGGGCGAGGTATGTCACGTTGATGAAGGTTTGAGATTTGTTCCGATGCATCGTAAAAATACCCTCCGTTTATACATAAAAATCCTTCTCCTTTTGTACTTTTGCCCAACTATTGATTTTTTACCATTATTTAAATCATAGATAACTGATCTTCAAACTTAGATGAAACGCTATTTATTCTTTGTACTTATTCTTATTGCGGGTTTAAATGTCTCTGTCTGCGGACAAGTGCCCGAACGTCCCGAGTCTTCACGATGGGTTTACGACTTTGCCAATGTGCTTCAAAACGACCAGGTACTGGAAGGGCTGTTGGACGATTTAACGCAGCAGACCACTGCCCAGATGGTGATCGTGACCGTCGATTCGTTGGGCGGACTAACCCCTAACCAATTTGCTACCCAGCTGGGAAATGAATGGGGCATTGGCGATAAGGATAAGGACAATGGTATTGTGATGCTTATCAAGCCGAAGACCTATGAGGAAAAGGGCGAGGTCTATATCGCAACTGGTAGGGGTATGGAGGGCGATTTGCCGGATGTTACTTGCTTCGACATTACTGAATATCAGATGGTGCCGCAACTGAAACTTGGCGGCGATTCTTGCTACGACTATGCCGTGATCGCAGCGCTTCAAGTCATTACGCTGAAGTTGGGTGGAACCTTCAACGTGTCAGAAAACTTAATGCCTAAATCCATATCAGATTCTTCTGCCGAAGATGACGGAGAAGTTTCTTGGGTATCTGTCGTTTTTTTTGTGATAGCCTTCATAGTTGGGCTCTTTCTCCTATTTGTAGTGATGAAAATATTTACGGTCATTTTATTAACTCCAGTCTTTTTGTTCAAAGTTTTTTGGGCCAAAATACTGAGAAGGGGAAGCTATAAGAATAAAAGCATAAAATATATTTTTGTGGATACCATGTCTGTCAGCGTGTTTGGTGGCGGTGGTTCTGGTAGCCACTCAAGTAGTAGCAGTAGTAGCAGTAGCAGCAGTAGTAGCGGCGGCGGTAGTTTCAGCGGCGGTGGTGGCGGATCCAGTTGGTAATGAAATATCGCTAAATGCTTAAACCTTGTTATTTAGGTAATGCTATTGCTTAAATAGAAAACTTTTTATAATTCACGGTGAAATTTTAATTATTAAAAAATATGTTTATGAAGAAGATGTTTTTGTTTTTAATGTGTCTACTGTCCTGTAATTTGTCATTCTCTCAAAAGAGAAATTATTATGCTACAGAGACAGATACGTTTGTCTGCTGGCAGCCAGAGGTGAGGCTTAATTTTGACATGTATACAGGAAAGTATGATGAAGATTTTGCATTCCAAGATAATGAAAATCATAGATCTACTTTACCTTATAAGCTGGATTCAAGCGGACAATGCAACCTCATTTAAATCCAAGTTTGTCAATTGTTTAAATTTTTGTAAAGGAGTCATATACCCTAATCTTTTCCTCGGTCTCGAGTTTAAGATGTTT
>JALNVE010000317.1 GCA_023227695.1 Paludibacteraceae bacterium | reverse complement strand
TATTACGCTTGGCAATATCTCTCTTAATAGTTGATCTGTTTTCATTCCGCAAAGATAATGCTATTCATGAATTTTGGGGAATATTCTTGTCGCTATACCAACCCCACCTATCCGCTGATCCCCAAAAAGGGTGTAAACCTAAGTCCACACCCTCTTCTATCTATTAAAAGATAATTCTTACCTGTTTCTTCCAATGCTCTTTTGGAACTTTTTATCATCCTTCAAAACTTCAACAGCCTTCATGTACGATTCATTATCGGCATTCATGATTTGGTAATATTCACTCATATCCCAAATATCACGGGCAACAAGAGCCTTCAACTGAAGTTTAATAATATCCTTTGACTTTTTAAACTCTTCATCGTTATACTTAACGCTGTCATTATTTCCTGCCTCTACTAACTCTGCCAATACATTGTCGCCAATGACAAATCCAGTTTGGAACTTACCAAAAGAGTCCTCGCTTTTCTTTGGATATTCCTTTATTATTTGAGTTCTATTTTTCTCAATATAATTAAGAACAAACTTATTTACAATTCCTTTTGCCACCAAGTTTCTATGGTACTCGGTATACTTGGTTGTATCCAACGGAACGAAGATATCAGGCATGATACCACCGCCACCATAAACGGTACGACGCATCATAAAAGTTTTATACTTCAAGGAATCCGGGAAAACAATGCTATCTTCATGCATCAGCTCACCATGATTATAACGTTCAATAATGTCACGGTTATATTGTTTAATACCACCATTATAAGGACGTTGAATGCATCTTCCTGTTGGAGTATAATAACGGGCAATCGTCAAACGAATCTGAGACTCATCTGGCAAAGTAACTGGCTTCTGAACCAAACCCTTTCCGAAAGTTCGGCGACCAATCAGCAAGGCTCTATCCCAATCTTGCAATGCACCTGAGACAATCTCACTAGCAGAAGCCGAACCTTCGTCTATCAAAACAACAAGGTTGCCTTCTTCAAAACCGCCTGTCTTTGATGACATCAAAGTCTGTCTTGGCTGTGCAGCTCCCTCTGTATAGAGAAGCAATTTATCCTTATCAATAAACTCATCAGCCAAATCGATGGCAGCGGTCAAATAACCACCACCATTGCCCTGCAAGTCCAAGATAAGAGACTTCATTCCTGCTGTCGCTAATTTCTTAAATGCTGTCTGATATTCCTCAGAAGTAGTTGCACTGAATCGGTTAATCTTGATATAGCCTATCTCTGGGGTGACCATATAAGATGCATCCAAACTGTAAATAGGAATTTTATCTCGCACAATGCGGAAATCAATCAAATTCTTAACACCACGACGCAGAATTTTCACATTTACCACTGTACCCTTCGGGCCACGGAGACGTTTCATCACATCTGTATTCTGCATCTTCACTCCGGCAATTGAGGAATCATTCACAGAAATGATACGGTCACCTGCCATAATTCCTACACGTTCAGATGGTCCACCGCTAATAGTCTGGATAACCAACAAAGTATCCTCCATCATCTGGAACTGAACACCGATACCATCAAAACTTCCTTCCAACGGTTCGTTCATTTTCTTCACTTCATCCACAGGAATATACACTGAATGAGGATCCAAATTCTCCAACATACCCACAATGGCATTATCAACCAACGTGCTCTCCTTTACCGTATCAACATACAAATGGTCAATAGCATAAGTGGCATACATCAACTTCTGAATTTGAGGAGAAGCCCACTGCGAATAGGCATTCACAAAGGCAAAGAGCGCAACTAACAACGATATTATCTTATTCATATCTAATTTTTTATATAAATTCAAAAAAGAAATTTCACAAACCACTCTAATATTTGGTCCGAACATACTTGAATAACAAAAGACAAAGGAAATTTGCTTTTAGTTTTTCATATTCTAGACAGACGGACTTAGCATGGTCATGCAAACTTACATCAAATATTACGAATGTTCAACAAACAGCCCGGGAAAAAAGCTTTTGCTTCTCCCGGGCTATTCTATATTATACTATGATATTTCTAAATCAAAGGAATGTCGTTTTCCAAACAAACCTTTCGCATATCTTCTGGCCAAATGCTAGATTGAATCTCTCCGATATGTGCCTTGCGAAGGAAGAACATACACAAACGAGATTGTCCGATACCACCACCGATTGACAATGGCAAATTATCATTTAAAAGACGTTTATGGAAGTAAAGCTCCTTACGAGCCTCTTGACCTGTTATTTCCAACTGATGAAGAAGAGACTCTTTGTCAACACGAATACCCATTGAAGACAATTCGAAAGACTGACCGATAACATCGTTCCAAACAATGATATCGCCATTCAAGCCTGGCAATCCTTTTTCGCCAGGAGTGGTCCAATCATCATAGTCTGGAGCACGTCCATCGTGTATTTCACCGTCGCCCAAAGGAGCACCGATACCCATAATAAATACGGCACTATATTTTTTAGCGATTTCATTCTCTCTCTCTTTAGGGGTCAAATTTGGATAAAGTTGACGTAACTCTTCTGAGTGTATGAATTTGATTTTTTCAGGTAATATTGGTTTGATGTGTGGGAACATCTCATAAACGACATACTCTGTGCGAACCATTACTGAATAGATACGAGAAACAACATCCTTCAGAAATTCAATATTTCTGACCTCTCTTGTAATATGGCGTTCCCAATCCCACTGGTCAACATATAAAGAGTGAATATTATCAAGTTCTTCATCCGGACGGATAGCGTTCATATCTGTGTAAATACCAAAACCAGCATCGATATGGTAATCGGCCAACATCATTCTCTTCCATTTAGCTAAAGAATGAACTACCTCTGCCCTACGATCACCCAAATCTTTTATTGGGAAAGTAACAGGTCTTTCAACACCATTCAAATCATCGTTGATACCAGTTCCCTGCAAAACAAACAAGGGAGCTGTTACCCTTCTTAGTCTGAGTTCGGCAGATAAACTACCTTGAAAAAAATCTTTTATCTTCTTAATACCCAGCTCTGTTTGCTTAATATCTAGAAGAGGCTTATATCCTTTTGGAGTAATTAAATGACTCATTGCTATATATTACTTTATTTTGGTGTGCAAATATATCATTTTTTCAAGGACAGACCATCATATTGCGACTTTATTATTCAAAAATCAAGAAAAGATGTAATAAGAGCATTGAAATAGAAAAAATGTTTCATTTCGAAACAAAAAAAAGCAAATTTATTTAAAACTAAAACTTAAAGGTAAAAAAAGCAAAGAGGATTGTGTATTCTTTCTTTTTTGATAACTTTGCAACCAGATTTCGGCTCCGTAGTTCAGCTGTATAGAACGTCAGATTCCGGTTCTGAAGGTCAAGGGTTAGAATCCCTTCGGAGTCACAAAAACCAGGGACTGTGTCAAATGCATTGGCACAGTCCCTTTCTTTTTTAATGATTACAATATAGACACAAAGTTTTGGGTCAGTAGAAATTTAGTGGGGAAAGAAATATCATAAAAAACCAAGTATCAACGTTTCTATACCATGGAAACAAAACAACTAATAGCGTTGGCAGAAGTAGTACTGCCAACCGAGATA
>JALNVE010000316.1 GCA_023227695.1 Paludibacteraceae bacterium | reverse complement strand
TCAAAATAAAAAAATACAAATCAAAAAAAATATCCATTCCAGCAAGCTAGCTTGCTGGAATGGATAAATCATAGTATGTTTGTCCAATAAAACCTGTAACGCTTATTTAGGACTTGATAATTCAATTCGTTATTAAAACTTCGAAACGTAATCATTAAAGAATGCGTCGCGATAACTGTTGCCAATAGGAATCTCAAAATTTTTGATGAAGATATCATTGTTATCGAACGAATCAATCTTGGTCGTATTAATGATATATGACTTATTCACACGCATAAATATATTAGAAGGAAGCAAATCTACTATTCCCTTCATATTCATACGAGTGATGATTTTCTGACCCTCTATCTGAATAATCACATAATCCTTCAAGCCTTCCACAAATAAAATGTCGTCAAATCTCACCTTATGGAATTTTCGGTCAGACTTTACAAAGAAGAATTCTTGAGGCTGACTAGATACTTCCAGTTTTTCCTTCTCTTTTTGTGATAACAACTCAAGATAAGTCAATGCCTTTTCTACCGCTTTTTTAAAACGAGCCTCATCGATTGGCTTGATCAAATAATCTACCGCATCAACCTCATAACTATTCATTGCATATTCAGCAAACGCAGTCGTAAAGATCACGAGCGTCTCTTTCGGAATTCTACGAGCAAATTCCAAACCAGAAACGCCTGGCATCTGAATGTCAAGAAAAACTAAATCCACATGATTATTTGCGATAAAGTCACCGGCTGTTTCAGCGTTATTGAAACATCCCAATAGGCTTAATTGAGGAACATCTCTCACTAAAAGTTCAACGGCCTCTCGTGCCAGAGGTTCATCGTCCACAATGATACAATTCATATCTTTATGTACATTTTAATTTTATAGGTTTCCTCCTTGTCTTCTACTTCCAAAGAATGGGTAGTAGGATATAACAATTCCAACCTCCTTCTGATGTTTGTCATACCTATACCTCCAACGTCTCTTTTTTCAAGATTTTTCAACTTGGAGTTTTCGCAGACAAAAGACAATCCATCATCGTCAACCCTAAACGAAAGATAAACGGAAGCACCGCTGTCAGGATTATGCTTCACTGCATTTTCGACAAAGGTAATAAAAAGAAGTGGAGGTAACACTATATTTTCCACTTCACCTTCTACATCTATCTTATAATTGAAGACATCTCGTCTCGATTTTTCCAGATTTAAAAAATCATTCAAATAATTTATCTCAGAACTTAACTTAACCAACTGTTTCTGAACACTATTGAACTGATGTTTCAGCAAACCTTCCAATTTCAAAAGAATAAACGAAGCTTTAGCGGCATCTCGTTTCAACAACACATTAGCATTATTCAACATGTTAAAAAGAAAGTGAGGGTTTATCTGGTTTCTGAGAGTTTTCATTTCAGACTCCAAAGTAGCGGCCTCCAATTCTTCCATTCGGGCATTATCCTTCACCCAAACAACTGCAAGGGCAAATGCAGATATTCCTGCCACCAACATACCATAAGTCACATACGAAGAGAACATGCTCACGACGAAAAACATCATGGTCTGCTGTTTTGTCAATCCCTCAGGCGGACTGAAATAGAAATGAAAACTATTAACCACAAAAACCAACACTGTAATTAACAACAAACTCCAAAAAATATAACTGGAAAGTTTATCTTTCAGCATTAACTTTGGAGTTAGGATATAAAGGTTGATATACATCGCTATATTCATCGAGACAAAATACGAGATCCAACCTCTTACCAAATTAGGCTCAAATGAAATTACCCCCTTCTCTCTGTCTAGAAACACAAAAGAGGTAACCAAAACAATCAACAGTTGAAGCACAAGATGCCTAAATACTTTAGTCTTTGGGCTTAAGCACAAGAATGATACTATATGATTATCTTTTTGCATTGACATCAATCTTTAAATTCAGCATTCTATCCTTATTTTCAACAGACCAGCCGTCTGTAAACAACAACGATAAACGTCGTTTTATGTTAGCAAAAGAGATGTTCAAATCATCTGCCGCAAACTCATGTCGACAGGCGAAATTAAGCTGTTTATCTTTTACCTCCAAAGTGAAATCCACATACCCGTAGTCTTTACAACCTTGAGCCTCCTTATCATAGATATGCTCGGCCAACACCTGAACAAAAAAGATGAGCAACATCGGAGGCATAAGGATCATATTTACATTGCCTTCTGTGTGCAAGGTATACTCAAACGTATTCAAACGAAAATGAACCAAATTCAAATAATTCTCAAGAAATTTTACCTCTGACGAAAGCAGCACTCTCGTTCTATTGCAATCATATAACTCATAACGAAGTACTTGTCCCAAAAGCATCAGCATTTCACTTGCCTTTTCTGGGTCGGTCTCTGCTTCCTTTGCTACCTTATTCAACATTCCCAAAAGCAAATCAGGGCTCACCTGCTCTTTCAATGATTCCAACTCGGATTTTTTCTGGGAATTTTCCATTCTAAGAATATGCTTTTTCTCCTTAATCCAGTTCTTTAAAAGGAAGATAGACATGGTTCCAAAGATACAGACAAGTATCATCGTATATTTGGCAATCCATTCCAATAATGTTGCAGAAGTGATGCCAGAGCTCATAATGCTCGGTATAGCATAATGCTTGACCACAATACCCTCAATGACAACTTTCAATGCTACAGAAACAAACACAGAACCTAAGATAACCAGCAGAAAAAAGAAATATCTGTTCCGAAACAATAGCTTCGGAATTGCCCAAATAAACAGGCCTGTTGATAAAAAGATGTTATTAATGAAAGTAATTAAAATCAACAATAACGTCAATCCTCCCAACACTGCCAAACCACCTTGATAAGAATAAACGACTTCTCTTAAGGTGATAACAAACATTAAGACCGCATAAGCAAACCATCTCCATTTCCCATACCTGGGATTCATTAAAAAATCATATAGAGGGTTTCGTCTTTTGCGTTCTAACATAATTCTCATTTTAAACTACAAAATTAGAAATTTAATATTAAAAGACCTCTATTTCTCGAAAAAACATAAAAAAGAAACCATGAAAGGCTAAAAAAGCTCCTTTCATGGAATTCTTTTTTCAATCCAATAAGGCAAACAAAATTGACTGTTTTTTTTCAATCTTCACATTATCAATTTTTTATAATTTTGGTCTAGTTTTTCTTTGCCTTATTGAATAATCAAATTAAGTCAAAAAACGTCAATGTGAAGACCTTCTATCTATTTATTATATATGTTTTGGTTTAGCAAATGATTTAAGAAATAGTAAACAATCTATTAAAAACCAAAAGCCTGATTAAATGTATATATATTATGTTTAAAACATCAAAACTATTCAAAAGTACACATTATTGGATATCACCAGAAAAATAGATACTAAAACAAGGGTTTCATATACGAAAGTGTGATTTTGTGATACATTTACTCTGACGACATTCAAAAGTCTTTCTATAAAAAGAGACCTATGGGTCAATTTGCGTGGTGCAACATGCTCTAATCTGCGATAAATGCTGGTGGTTTGAGAGATTCAAAACATTCAGAGCCAAAATCGAGCAATGTAACTTCTCTATAGGTCAAATT
>JALNVE010000315.1 GCA_023227695.1 Paludibacteraceae bacterium | reverse complement strand
TATGACGGCGACTGCCTGAACATCTCGACAAAGGACATAGAAGCGAAGGAAGACCTTTCAAAGCGGCCTAACGTATTCCTAAACTCCATGCTCCACATCCGCGAACTGCTGACCGACTATGACGTGAACATATACTTCTCCCACGTGCTATCGGACAACGTAGAGCCCACACACCCGAAGGGGCTTGACGACCTACTCATAGACCAGACGGGGAAAGAAAAGGAGATACTCCGAGACCTGATGGAACTAGCCACACCAGGACAATACTTCTACCGCCTGAACGTATCGCTGTTTGCAAAGAAACTGCAAGGATACTTCAACCTCAAGAGCGCAGACCAGTTTTACGGGGCATGGAGCGACCTAATAGGCGAACGTGAATTCGTATACTTCGGATCAACCTATAAGGTGAACAGAGACGGCAAGCTGGAGCGTACAGTGCCAAAGGAACTGAAGAACTACATCCGCGTAGGTGATGACTACTACGAGAACATAAGAGTACCCAACATAGTGACCGGCGACCTAACAGAGAAGCTCGTGCCACGCAAGAAGGGAACGATTGCTGACGACTTCGGAAACAAGGCGTTCCAAAACATACCGAAATTCAAGGCGTTCATCAACCTGCCGTCAAACACCAACTACCAGCGCATAATATCGAACTGCTACAACATTTACAACCCGTTCGCCTACGAACCGGAAGTGGGAGACTGGGCAACCATCGAGGCGTTCATCCGCCACATATTCAAGGAACAGTTCGAACTCGGCCTTGATTACATACAAATCATATACCAGCACCCTACGCAGGCGTTACCCATCCTCTGCCTGGTGTCCAAGGAGAGGAAGACCGGAAAGACCACGTTTGTAGACTTCCTGATAGACATTTTCGGAGAAAACGGTCTGAAACTCGGAAACACCGAACTACAAACCAACTTCAACAGTTTCATGTCTACCAAGTTGATAGTCGCAGTAGACGAGACCAGTTTGGCCGACAACCAGAAGATGACCGAGCGACTCAAGATGCTATCCACCACCAAGAAGCTAATCTCGGAGGGAAAGGGAAAGGACCAGACGGAAGTGGACCACTTCGCCAAGTATATACTATGTTCCAACTTCGAAACGAACTTCATATACACGCAGGAGGAGGAGACCCGCTTCTGGGTGCGCAAGATAGACCACATAGTGAAGGAAGACCCCTACCTTATGCAGAAGATGCACGAGGAGATACCCGCCTTCCTATTCTTCCTGAACAACAGAAAAATTTCAGTACCCCACACCACCAGAACGTGGTTTGACGAAGAACTACTTAAGACGGACGCCCTACAGCGTCTGAAGGAAGAACAGCGGCCACGTGCGGTGAAGATGATAGAGGAGTACGTGCGCAACTTGATGATGGACTTCAAGATGGAGGAAGTCACGATAAGCGCCGCTCAATTGGTTGAGCGTGTGCCCGGACTAAAGAAGCACGAGGCCAACCTAAAGCGTATCATAACCGACAACATGAAGGCGGACATCGCAAGGGACAAGACCGGAGAAGCCGCTTCAATAAGATACAAGATACCACGCTATCAGTATACGATAGACGGCGACTCACCATCGGTAGTATGGGATAAGTTCTTAGGCCGCGCCTTTGTCTTCAAATCGGACGACTACCTAACGGAAGAGCAAATAAAAAGGACGTCTCAAAAAACCGAGGAACAAAAGGAAATACAATTTTAATAACTTAAAAAAATTACAGTAATGGAAATTAAAACAAAATTCAGCATCGGAGACAAAGTGTTCTTATTGACCAATTGCAGAGTCATAGAGACGGAGATAACGGGGGTATCCCACTACAACATCAAGGAGGTGATAAATCCGAAACACAAGGATCCGGAAAAAGCAAGAAGAATCTATACTAACTATCAGATAGGCACGGGGGCCATGACCGAAGAGAAATATCTTTTTGCGACAAAAGAAGAATTAATACGGGCAATAACGGAGGAATAAAACAAGTAAAAAAAGCAGCATGCCAAAGATTTATAAGTATTTTGGAATCGTTTTCCTATTTCATGCAAGAGACCATCAACCCATACATATACATGGAAGGAAAAGAGGTGCGGAAAGCAAAGCGGAGATAATAATAAAGGATGGTGATATTGTTAAAATTCGGATATGTAAGGTGGGGAATAAAATTCCTCTGTCAAGAGAAGATAGACGAAGGTTTGTTATATTTGTAGAGAAGTATGCGGAAGACATAAGAAATAAATGGATAATGTTTTACGTTGATGGTATAACTCCAAAGATGGAAGAAATTAAAGAGGTATGAATAAAAGAATAGCTAAGAAACATTTGAAGGTTGTAAGTGCTATAATAATAGCTCCTTTTGTGGTCAAGATTGGATTTAACGACAGAAGCAAACAAGTTATTGATTTTGGCGAGTGGATGAAAAATCAACCAAAAGGAATATATGATGAATTAACGGAAGAGCACCAGTTCTCGTCAGAAATGAGAATAGAGGATGGAAATTTGGTGTGGGGCAACAATTGGCTTATCAGTTTCGATGTCATGAATTACTATCATGGAGATTTGTTCGGTTATTACGAATGATAATATCAGAAAGATTACAACCCAAATCCCCAGCGGTTATCCGCTGGGGATTTTTTTGCCCGTTCTTTACGGCCGAACAAATCTATTATTGTGACATAATGAAAGCGTAATTTATCTACTGCTTTCATTATGTCATTTTGTTTCATTTTATTCATTTTCATTTGAAACATATTTTGAAAACTGAAAATAAATTTTTGACTTAAAATGACCAAAAAACCGTTACAACCGTTACAAAACGATATAATATATTGATTTTCATATTGTTATTTTGTAACGGTTTTGTAACGGTAGTTTTTTCTTCTATTATAACAAACTGATATTAAAGATTTTATCTTGTAACGGTTTTGTAACGGTTTTTGGTTTTTAAAATCCCACATCGTTACAATTACAATAATAATGTAATTTTTACAACTAATTGTAACGGTATGTAACGGTTTTGTAACGGTCGACCGTTACACTTTTTGTATTTTTTATAAACTGAATTACAATTGATTAAAACTAAATGTAACGGTTGTAACGGTTGTAACGGTTTTTTTGGGGTTTAAAAATTTTTACATGCATACCCTCTCTATTTTTACCGACATACATAAATGTCATTTTGTAATGTTTGATGTCATTTTGTTTTTCATTTTGCTTGCTATTCTCTTATATTTTGTGTATATTTGTTCATGATATAAGTTTGTTGTTATTGTGTTCTTTGTTTTAACCGGGCGGATTCCATGCGTGCAGTCCGCCCGTTGTTGATAAAAAGAGCCCACATTGCCGCCCCATGTGGCGGTCTGAAAAAGGCGTCGAAACCCGATAGATAATTGAATGATATTATTTTGATTTTACGAAGATATGGAACAGATACAGATTTGCACGATCAAGGAGGTACAGAAGATAGTGAACGTTAGCAAGACGCAGGCGAGCAGGATGATTGTCCTATTGCGTGACGTACTGAACAAACCTAAACCAAAAATAGTCTCCGTTCGTGAGTTTAGGGAGTACTACGGCAT
Source organism: Paludibacteraceae bacterium (assembly GCA_023227695.1). Taxonomy (GTDB): domain Bacteria; phylum Bacteroidota; class Bacteroidia; order Bacteroidales; family Paludibacteraceae; genus RGIG10190. The sequence goes on along the minus strand of JALNVE010000315.1, from coordinate 12 downwards.
ATAATTCCCAAC
>JALNVE010000314.1 GCA_023227695.1 Paludibacteraceae bacterium | reverse complement strand
TGAACAGAAGATCAGAAACGTAAAAAGGATAATGATAATTCTATTTTTTCTCATTTTTTCTCTTATAGTATCTGTTTTCTAAATTCTGATGTTAGAACATTAGGTTTGTTGTTGCTAAAAAAAATGTCTACTGTTTCTAATATTTAGATTACAGTTTTACAAAATTATAAAATAAAATATCTTACACCTTATTTTCTTTCATAAAAATAAAAAATAATTACGTGTTTTTTCCTTGCCATTTGTCATTTAAATAGTAAAAAACAACAACTAACGTCAATCTCTTTTTGACTTCTTTAAAATGATTTGTTTCCTTAGATCAAAAAAAACTTCTGATCTGCTTTTTTTATATGCATGGTTTCATGATAATAGAGAAAGGACAACACTTTAAGTGAAGATTTGTTTTTGCTTATATATCTTGTCATTTTGCACTGCATGAATAATCAGGTGGAAAATCTTTTTTATATCTTTGTTTATCTTAAAAGATGGAATAGAATGGAGTTGCCAGAAGCATTTAGATCAAGAACGAAAGAGATATTGGGTGATGAATACGAAGCCTTCGAAAAGGCTTTGCAAGGTGTTTCGCCTACTAGTATCAGAAGAAACGAACATAAGCTGAATCTATGTCCAAGAGGAGAGAATGTGCCTTGGTGCAAATCGGGTTATTATCTCTCAGACCGACCATCGTTCACGATGGATCCGCTGATTCATGGTGGCGCCTATTATGTTCAGGAGGCAAGTTCCATGTTCTTGGAGCAGGTCTTTGCTCAATTGGTTGAACAGGATTCTCCACGAGTCTTGGACCTTTGCGCAGCTCCGGGCGGTAAGTCAACGCATTTGGCCTCTTTGCTTAATGGTCATGGTTTGTTGGTCTCTAACGAGGTGATCCGTACTAGGGCCAAAATCCTATCAGAAAACTTGACCAAATGGGGTGCTCCGAATGTGGTGGTGACTAACAATGATCCGAAGGATTTCTCTCATCTAAAAGGCTTTTTCGACCTGGTTTTTGTTGATGCGCCTTGTTCCGGAGAGGGTATGTTCCGTAAAGATCCTCAATCTATCACAGAGTGGACCGTTGATAACGTGAAGCTTTGCAGCGAGCGTCAGCGACGTATCGTGGCTGATATATTCCCCACTTTAAAGAGCGAGGGCATCTTGGTCTATAGCACATGCACCTACAACCGAGAGGAGGATGAGGAGAATGTGAAGTGGATGGCAGAGAATCTCGGTGCCGAGGTTTTACCTCTTAACTTGGACGGTTCGTGGGGCGTTTCAACTTCTGGTTTGGGTTATCATTTCTATCCGCATAAAACGAAAGGAGAGGGTTTCTTTTTGGCTGTTCTTCGTAAGACGGAAGATGAGAGCGAGTTCCGTATCCGTTTTTCGAAAGAGAAAGAAAACAATAAAATAGCAGTCCCGGATGTTGTCCGTACATGGTTGACTCATCCGGACAATTATAAGATATGGTCGAATGCTGATTCGTTCTATGCAATTCCTGCAAAACAAGAGGCCTACATTAAGGCATTGAAGGCAGAGTTGAACGTGATTCAATCGGGTGTTTCACTGGGTTGTTTGAAGGGTAAGGATGTCTTGCCTGACGAGTCGTTGGCTCTCTCTTGGATCATCAATAAGAGGGCGTTTGAAACGGTAGATTTGGAATGGAAAGATGCCATAGCCTTTTTGAAAAAAGATAACATCCTTTTGCCTGATTCTGGTAAAGGTTGGGTGATGGTGCAGTTTGAAGGTGTTCCGTTGGGCTTTGCCAAGAACCTTGGCAATAGGGTCAATAATGCCTATCCGCAGGAGTGGAGAATAAGAATGGAGGTTGATGCCTCCAAATATGCTCCATTTTTTAGTTTTGAGAAGTAGTTTTTTATACGATATAATAATAGGAAAGTGAAAATCACATTTTTAGGAACAGGAACCTCAAATGGTGTCCCGAATATAGGCTGTAATTGTGAGGTTTGTACTTCGACCGATCCTAAAGACCATAGGTTGAGGTGTTCATCCTTGTTTGAAGTAGATGGAAAACAGATTTTGATTGACTGTGGACCCGATTTCAGACAGCAGGCGTTGACGAATAAAATTACACATATTGATGCTGTTCTATTGACGCATGAGCATGTTGACCACATGATGGGAATAGATGATCTCCGTCCGTTCGGAAATGTGCAGATTTATGCCAATGCTTTAACCAATAAGGCTGTTCATCGCATTTTTTCGTATTGTTTCAACAATGACTATCCAGGCATTCCGAAGTTGGAAATGCACGAAATAGATGACCGTCCGTTTTATATTGATAATGTGAAGGTGATTCCAATCAATGCTATGCACTATAAAATGCCAGTTTTAGGTTTTCGTATAGGTAATGTGGCATATCTGACAGATGTGAAGACCATTGCCGATGAAGAGCTTGAGAAACTTCGCGGGCTGGATATCTTTATTGTGGATGCTTTACGTCATAAAGAGCATCTGTCTCATATTTCTGTAGAGGAAGCTCTTGCATTGATTGAGAAGATTCAACCAAAACGTTCCTATTTCGTGCATATGTGTCATCAGTTTGGTTTACACGAAAAGGAGCAGAAACTGTTGCCACCTAATGTTTTTGTGGCTTATGATGGTTTGCAGATTGAGGTTTAGATTTCTCACCAAATTCCTAAAATATCTCAAATGCAACTTTCGAATAGTCTGTTGGTGAAAAACAAAACAGCTTTTTGAACAAAAGTCTATTTTTGAAATTTTATCTTAGACAAAATTGAAAATGAATCGAATATTATTTATATTTGTGCTGCAGTGTAGTAAAATACATTGAGATATTAATAAACAATTAAATGAATTTAAAAATGAAGAAGTTATTATTTATTAGCGCAGCCACTTTGGCATTGATTCTTTCATCTTGTGGTGGAAACAAAGACAAAGCTCAAGAACCAGCAGCAGAGCCTCAGGCTACAGAAACTCCTGCACAACCAGCTACTTGCACACAAGCAGTTGTTAATGAAGTGTTCGAGTCTTTGAAAAAATCAGTTGCTGATCTTAAAACAAAAGCAGAGTCTGCAAAAGTAACTGACGTTCTTGCTATCACATCAGAAATCAAGACTTTCAAAGAGAACTATGACAAAGTTAAATCTCAAATTTCAGCTGACCAACAGGGTACTATCGAGGCTTCTGTAAACGAGGTTATTGAAATCTTGAAGACTAAAAATTAATAACAGAAAAACGAAAAAGTTTTTTTATAGTTTAAAAAATGGCAAAATATATAGTAAATACAAAATCTTCTAACTTAAACGTTAGAAAAGAGCCTAATACTGATGCTACGATCATTGGTAAGTTGGCTAAAGGAACAGAAGTTGAGGCTTCTAATATCAGTGATGGTTGGGCATCAATTAGTTTCTATGGTGAGCAAGGATATGTTTCTGCTCAGTATTTGACACAAAAGTCTGTTTCTGATTCTGATTTGGATTCTTTGAAATTCTAATTATTAGATAATAGCTGGATTCAAGCGGACAATGCAACCTCATTTAAATCCAAGTTTGTCAATTGTTTAAATTTTTGTAAAGGAGTCATATACCCTAATCTTTTCCTCGGTCTCGAGTTTAAGATGTTTT
>JALNVE010000313.1 GCA_023227695.1 Paludibacteraceae bacterium | reverse complement strand
TGTCGGGAAAACAGTGAGAAGCGTACTGCCACCAACCAAGCGGCATAAGTTCTGTTGGTTTAACGGCGACCCTGCCGATTACGAGGCAAAGATAGCGGGCTCCAAAATAGCCTCTGCTACGGGATTTGGCATGTTTGTGGAGATTCAGTTTGAGAACGGGTTGAAGCTGTGCATTGACGACGGCGTGAACGCCCGATTCATGACGAAGAACGAGACTCCTGGCAATTTCCAGTTGCTGATAGAATTTACCGACAACACGTTTTTGGTCTTCACCGTTGCCATGTATGGCGGCATAGTGCTCCACGACGACCTCTACAAGAACGACTATTATCAAAAAAGCCAAGCGGCAGTATCGCCGCTCTCGCCTGGTTTTGAACGCTATTTTTCAGACATCCTAGCCGCCAGCAAACCCAACCTGAGCATAAAGGCATTCATTGCCACCGAGCAACGTTTTCCCGGAATAGGAAACGGTGTTTTGCAAGACATCTTGTTTGAAGCCCGTATTCATCCGAAACGGAAAATCAAATCGCTAACCGATGAAGAGAAGAATAATTTAAGAAAGAGCATTGTCCATGTGTTGACCGAAATGGCAGAAAAAGGGGGTCGTGACACGGAAAAAGACATTTTCGGGAATGCGTGCAGCTACGTGACCCGCCTATCCAAAAATACACACGGAAGCCCATGCCCCATCTGCGGCACAATAATAGAAAAGGAGCAATACCTTGGCGGCGTGATTTACTTCTGCCCAGAATGCCAGAAGGAAGGGTAAAGAGAAGGCGAAAAAGTCTCCAGCACAAAATGAGTGCGTATTTTACATGTATTTACGCAACTCAGACGTTATTTTGGCGTTATTTCCATAGGTTTTGGCGTTATTTTGGCGTTTTTATTTTATAAAAACTACCTGCACCAAAAGAGCCTGCTTGTTCCAACATTCCCAATTTAACAAGCCCAGACATTTCTCGAGAAGCCGTCCTTTCTGATATGTTGTTTATTTCCTGATACTCAGCATTAGTAATTTTCCCGTTTTCTTTAGTGTAAAGCATGGCCTTTATTTGTCTTGCGCTCAATCCCATAGTTTTCAGATCCTCCTCATTTATCAAGTCTTTGCGGAATACCACCCAAAATCCTGAACTTTCGTAATAATACAACGGATTTGGAAGACCTGCGGATGCACATTGTTCGTTCATTTTACGAATGCCGCGTCCCCACGCTTCAATATAGCCAATACGGAAAAAAGCATTGGAGACATCTGGATTATGTGGAACGGAAGAGTGTTTTTTCTGTAAGGTGTCAATCGTCCAGTTTTCAGGCAATTCGCCGTAATTCCATATCATTATTTTGTCTTTATAAACGCTGATTTGTATAGGTGTTGCTCCCGTATAATCCTTATGGGCGACGGCATTGTGCAAGGCCTCACGAATGGCTTCTTTCGGATATTCATACGTTTCAACGCGATAAATATCTTCGTAACTTATCATCGCCTTAATGTATTTGGTAAAAAGCAAATCCACCGTCTTTTCAACCTGCTCAAACAGATTGCCGTGTATCTCGTCTTGGTAACGCAGGTCGCTGTCGGATTCAAAATAACCAATTTTGATGTAAGCGTTGGTTACAAATTTTTCAGGATCGGGGTGAAAAAGTAATAAGGCAGCGCGTTTCAGATAATTGCCATCCGTGAGTTTCAGATTGTTTAGCAAAAGTTCGTTACTGTCCGTCAAAACATCATCATTGAGCCGCTTGCTTTTAACTCCTTTCTTGCGGAAAAAGTCAAAGGTGTCGGGCTTCAAATCGGCAACAGTAACATTTGGAACGGGCACACTGTCCCAATGCTTACCCTGCTTGCCCAACAAAAATTCATCCAACGCTGCCCCTTTCAATTCCTGTTTTGTGCTACCTGTGCGATAATGATATTCACCTTTATAGTTTACCGGATTGGGTTGCGGTTCCACAACGATTTCGATAAAATCACCGTCTGCTGTTTCGTGTAGATTTACATCTGCAACGATTCCCAAAACGGTTGTTATTTTATTGGGCAAATCCTCCAATAGTTTTTTGGAGTCTTTTACGCCAACAACATCGCCATTGTCATCTTTTCCAATAAAAATTGTGCCACCTTGCGCATTGGCAAAGCCGCATATCCATTTCAGATATTCATCCTTCCAAATGGATTTATATTCTATGTTTTGAGATTCGGACATGACGTTTTAATTTATAGGATTGATACTTTTTCGACTTTCAGATTTAGTTTAAGAGTTTCTGAAAATTGTTTTAATCTGTCGGCATTTCGTTTCAGTATTGCTGCAAGTCATAAAACATAGTCGGAATATGTTGCTTTGAATTGTTGTATAAATCGAGTACTGTATCGGATAAAAAATTGATTTCATTTACCATGATTTCTAATTTATATATATCAATTCCAACATTTTAATTTCAATTTAAAAATTCTTTTTCATTGATAAATGTTTCTATTCCTGTTAATACATTTGACAAATACTCCTTTGTTCTATCTTTAAAACCTACAAGATCTGACATTGTATAATCTCTTCCAATTTCTGAAAACGTAAACTCACCATGAGCCAATTTGTTTCTCTTTTCTTTAATGATTACTAAATCTTGTCCGCCTTTTAATTGATTACAGCCAAGTTGTTTAGAAATTTCTCGAATTTTTTGTGCATCAATATTACCGCTTATATTAAAACAATTAGCTTTAAATGAAAGTAATTCATTTTCTAATATCTTTTTTGAAAGGAGTAATATATCATCAGTGCTTGAATTCTTAAATTCTTGCTTAATCCATAATTTCCTCATATTATCAGTTAGGCCATTAAAAGTAACATTACAAGTGCACATTGATACAAATATTGCTTCGATTGATTTGCGTATGGTTGCTTCCACTAAATTATACAATAACAAAAATCCATTAGCTTTTAATATTTTAGACAATTCATTATCAATACTTTTCTCTATTCTCTCACCAAGAATGTCAGTGTAGCTAATGGTACAATTTTCATGATCCAATGATCCTAGAACACTAAAAAAAAGATCTATTTCATGTAATCGTTTTTGATATTCTAATTTAGTATTATTCATCTGTATAATGATTAATACCTAATAAACAGTCTCTTACGAATTCAATACGAGCCTTTAATTTACCCTGATTATTACTTGCATCAGTGGTTGTATGATACTTAAATTCATCTGAATTCAACCATGTTAAATCAGGATTTTCTAAATTAGGATTTTTTAATAAAGCTAAATGTACACCAACCGAAATGGCTTCAAACCTAACTCGTGGTGTTGCGTTTGATCTTTTAGGTGTGGCAAAATAAGGAGGTTGAAAATATTTATGAACGAAATTATTGACTCTATCAAAATTACCTTGAAGCCGTCCCATATCAAATCCTTTTTTCTGTTTCATTACAAACATGTCTAAGAAAGGAGCAACATCATGTTTAAACTCTAAATAAGATTCCGAATATGCAAAGAAACGTAATGCTAATTCTGGCGTATAGGTCAAATTGCGTGGTATTTTCACTATACTAAGTGTCAATGGGTCAAATTGCGTGGTGACTTAAATGAAAATACGATTGAATATTTTCAACAATTTGCTCATATTTGTATC
>JALNVE010000312.1 GCA_023227695.1 Paludibacteraceae bacterium | reverse complement strand
TGTTTTCATGGGCATCTATTTTTTTAAGTTATTGTTATATGTTCTTTTTACAAACTTAAAAATTGGATGCCTTTTTTATATCTTCTCCTTATCTTTTTTACAAATACAAACATAGGAACTACTATCATCTTTTTTTCTATCGACCTTCTCTTTTCCATAAATAAATGAAATAAGATTTTTTAGATTATTTTCTATTTCAATATTACAATCTTCAAAACGAACATCTAAAAACGAGACTTTTCTTTTAATATTTTCAAACATAATTGAATTTTTTAAAAAACTATTGGTAATATTTTCATTACAAATATACATTTATTCCACACTAAAAAGATAGTTTTCTCAGTTAATATTCATGCATAACAATCAATCACAAAAAAAAGGAAGACCACCCCGTCTTCCTTTTTCAATCTCTTATTTTTCTCTTTTTTAATCCACCTTCAACAACGAGCTATCGCCATAGCTTAGAAAGCGGAAGTCGTTTTCGAGGGCATATTTGTAGATGCGTTTCCAATCGTCGCCAACGTAGGCTGAGATAAGCAGCAGCAGGGTGCTCTTTGGCTGGTGGAAGTTCGTCACGATAGACTTCACCACCTTGAACTTATAGCTCGGCACAATGATGATCTGCGTGTCGGCCTTGATGGTATCCTGACCTGTAGCATCGAGATAGCCCAATATGTTTTTCATAGCCTCAACGGCTGTAATATCAGAAGTTGTCTCGTAAGGCATCCACTGAAGCACCTTCAACTCTCGGTCTTTTGTCCAGTTGCGGTCTGCCAATAAAACGCCTATATAGTAAAGGCTCTCCAAAGTGCGCACAGATGTAGTACCAACAGCCACGGCCAAACAATCATTGGCAATCAAGCGTTCGATCACCGAACGACGCACGCAGATGAACTCCGTATGCATCTCATGTTCGCCAATCGTGTCCGACTTAACCGGTTTGAACGTTCCTGCACCCACGTGAAGAGTCACCTCCTCACAGTCGATGTTACGTTTGCGGAGAGATTCGAAAACTGCCTCCGTAAAGTGCAGTCCGGCAGTAGGCGCCGCAACCGAACCCTTTATCTTTGAATAGACCGTCTGGTAAGTCTCCTTGTCACGTTCGCATGTCTCACGATGCAAGTAGGGCGGAATAGGAAGCTGACCACCATTTTCGAGAATTTCCGAATAAGTCACCGTCGGGTCGTTCCAAGTGAACTCCACCAAGAAGGCAGTGCCCTCCTCTTCAGAGATACGACGTGCAGAGAGTTCCACATCCTTCGTTCCGATAGTGACATGTTTTGAGATGACATCAGACTTCCAACGCTTTGCATTTCCGATGAAACACTTCCATACGCAATGGCCAGTGGTTTGGAAAGCCAAAACATAATCGGATGGCGTATGAGGTTCCAAACAGAATACCTCAATAAATGCGCCCGTCTCCTTTTGGAACAAAATACGAGCTTGGATAACCTTCGTATTATTGAACACCATCAACGATTTTTCAGGCAAATAATCAGCTATGTTCTTGAATACCGTATGCGAAATAGATCCGTTCTCATACAAAAGAAGTTTTGACTCATCCCTCTTTTCTAAAGGAAATCTAGCTATTCTCTCATCTGGAAGGGCATAATTATATTCCTCTATCGATATTTTTTTAGTGTCCAACATCTATTTTATATATCTTTAATTCAAATTATGCGCAAAATTAGTGAACTTTGCGTTGATAAGTTAATTAAGAAGTCTAAAATATCTTTTCTTGACGAAAAGAAAACTTCACAAACAAGAATGACATGGCTATAAAAGTTGGAGATAGAGTTCGTTTCCTCAATTCCATAGGAGGCGGAACCATTACAAAAATAATAAACAAAGAGTTGGTCGAGGTTGAAGACGAAGATGGATTCGGCATCCCAACCCTCATCCGCGAATGCGTTGTGGTTGAGACAGAAAACACCATTCACAACCAGGAAAAACCAAAGCAAGAGGCAAAGCAGAAGAAGATCGAACAGATCATACCCGAGCCTCAGAAAGAGTCGTATAAACCCGAAGAGGAGACGAAAGAGGGCGAGAAAATGAATGTTCTTTTGGCTTATGTGCCTATAGACATCAAGGCGTTGTCGTCAACCTCTTACGAGTGCTACTTGGTGAACGACAGCAACTACTATCTTGCCTACAACATTGCGAGCGGCAACGGACGTGTAGCTTTCAGTCGTGCAGCAGGTTTTATCCAGCCTAACACTAAGATTTTCGTGGAGGAGTTGAAGAAGGAGCAGTTGAACGATTTAGAGGAGTTGAACATCCAGCTCATGGCTCTCAAGCATGCTAAGACCTACACTATCAAGCCAACTTACGATGTGGAATTGAAGATCAACGCCACCAAATTCTATAAGCTGCACAGCTTCACGGAAAATGACTTCTTCGACGAAAATGCCCTACTCTTCCAATTAGTGAAAGACGACATAGCTAAAGGAGACGAGGAAATCAACGAAAACGAATTGGCAAAAGTCATCAACATGAAGGAGACAAAGTTGGCTGCCAGGGTTTCGAAGAAATCAAACAACGTTCCGGACATCATTGAGGTGGATTTGCACATCAACCAGTTGATCGACAATCTGAACGGACTCAGCAATGCGGACATGATCAATTACCAGCTCGACAAATTCAATGAGATCATGAAAGAAAATGAGAAGCGAAAGGGTCAGAAGATTGTCTTTATACACGGGAAAGGCGACGGCGTTTTACGTAATGAGATCGTCAAACAATTGAAGAGCAAATATCCAAACTATTACTTCCAGGACGCCTCCTTCCGAGAATACGGATTCGGTGCTACCATGGTGACGATAAAATAGTTTTTTAGATAATGAGACAAAAGGAGGGTGTATCAAAATAAACGTTTGATACACCCTCTCTAATTAATCTTATATATATTTATAATGAACAACTCGCCTCTTTTGCTTTATTGGAAATATCATTTAAAGCTCGTTTAAGAGTTTCCAATTCAGCACTTGTAAAAGTTGCAGGTTTTCCATTCACAAGAAGCCCATTAATACGTTGATGAATCCATGCTCTTGACTTACCAAAATACTCTTTAGCCACGTACGACATTGAGATAAAAGGAGACACCTCTTTAAGTTTCATCTTAAGAGACAAGGCTTCTGCTTTCTCTGCCGTTTGTTTAGCAGAAGCGATCATCGCGTATGCAAATTCATCGCCATGAGAAGCGCTCAATTTGGTAATTTCGTCATTTATCGCATCTCGCTCTTTATCTGTTTTTGCATTTACGTATGCCTCTTTTAATTCGTTTATTTTATCTATCATTTCCATATTCGTGCTTTTTAATTCATCATTATGAAAGATTTTCACTTTCCTATTCTTTTCAACATTTCAACAATCAGTTCTATCTGCTCATCAAAATTTTTTTTATCTGTTCACCTCTTACAGCGACTTCTTTATAATTATCGAGAAAGAATTTAAGTTCTTGCTCTAAACGTTTTTTCTCTTTACGGGTTTCTTTATCCATATCTTAGGTCAACTAATTCAGCACAAATCTAATAAACATTTGTTTATTGTCAAAATATTCGGCGTATAGGTCAAATTGCGTGGTATTTTCACTATACTAAGTGTCAATGGGTCAAATTGCGTGGTGACTTAAATGAAAATACGATTGAATATTTTCAACAATTTGCTCATATTTGTATC
>JALNVE010000311.1 GCA_023227695.1 Paludibacteraceae bacterium | reverse complement strand
TGACCGAGTTGGACTAGGAGTAAAACCGGCACATTCCTGTATATGAAAAAGTGAGGAAAGTTTTTAAATGCGTAACGTATTGAAATTTAGATATTTGCCAAAAATGAGGAGAGTTTTTAAATGCTTAGGAAGCAAGAAGTCTGTCTTTTTTTCCCTTTCATTTGTGTTTAATTAAGGTATTAGGCGAGTGTATTCTTATCAATCTCGACATAGGAGAGATTGTTAAAGAGTTGATTTTTTGAAAAAAAATCACCATATAATTTATTTTTTTTAAAATATAATTTATATATTAATTTTATAGAGATTGTTTTACTGCCTTTATTGTATTGATATACAGGTAAATATTACTACTTTCATAAATAATAGTGAGGAGGGTTTTTAATAATAGTGAGGAGAAGTTTTAATAATAGTGAGGAGGGTTTTTAATAAAAATGAGGAGAAGTTTTAATAAAAATGAGGAGAAGTTTTATTTTTTCGAGGAGAAGTTTTATTTTTGTGAAAATTCTTAATTCTTTTCCTATGCAAGAAAATAAAAAAGCCTTTGCTTTATATGAAATATGGTCCAAAATACTAGATGAAATAGAAAATAAAATGGGTTTAAATTCAATAGAATACAAAACTTTTATTGAAGACATTAGACCTTATGATATTCTATTAGAAGGGAATGAAACCACTATGTATGTTGTTTGCTCTTCTAAGAAGATTTATAATGATATTGAGGTAAATGAGAAAAGTTCTTTTTATGCCTTTGAACCTTTCTATTCATCTTTAAAGAAAGCTCGATACAAATGTAAGTACACAGTCACTGATAATCTAACAGATTATGGATTCTTTAATAAAGGAGAATATTTAGAAGTTAAGAAAATGCTTCTTAAATATCGTACTTACAGAGAAGCTCAAAAAGCTTCTGCAGAAGCTTTTGAAGCTATCAAGAGGAAAAATGAAGTAGGAGTAGATTCTCTAGTTACATTTGATTCGACTTACCGCCAGAGCAATAAATTAACTCGAGCTAAGTTTGACAAGCTAAATATCACACAAAAAAAGGTATTAAATTATCTGATATGGAAATACCAACATTCTGACTCTTTTAATAAATCTATATTGGAAGAGTGTAGTTTCATCATTACGGCCAACGAACTAACAGCATGTGGATGTGGATCAAATCCAACTGTAATTTTTCGTAACCTAATGAAATTAGGAAAGGATACATGGATGTTAGTTAAGGATGACAAAGATTTATACACTACATTACCAATGTTTAATAAGTTTGCACAGATTTCTAAAAATGAAATTTCTGTCGTTCTCTCTGAAGTCCTTGTCTCTTTAATAAATAAACTTTCTCTCTATGGTGAGTTTACTATAATTAATAGAAATGCTATTAATGCTACTAAATCATATTTTAGCCTTCGTATATATGAACTCTGTTGCCAATATAGAAATAGTGGAAAATATCTATTCTATATAACCGATATTGAGTTAAGAAATATTTTGGAATGTACTCAAAAATATGAATCTCCTATTGATTTTAAGAACAAAGTTTTAAAAGTAGCAGAGAAAGAACTAAAGGAGCTAGCTAAACAAGGCAAATCAGATATCTATTTTAGTTTCGCAGAAAGTGAAAAGAAAAAGAAAACATGGGACCTTGGTAGAAAAGAAGTCGTCTCTTGGATCTTTTATATACATAAGGATCTTAAAAAAGATGGATATATTCCTCATGATTCAGCTGAAGAAAAATACAAATTATCAAAGATTATTATTAGTGATATAATACACAATTATATCTCTAACAATGTTATGAAGAAAAATTTTTTAGAGATAATAGAGAATATACAAAAAGAGGATCTTATCCCTTTTGCTAGGAAATTACAAAATGCTGTATATATATCTGTTGATGCTAAAGAGGATAGTATCTCTTATTTCTTCAAAAATTACTCAAAAAAAGTGAATATAGATTCTAAACAACAAGAATTACCATTCTAAACAATAGAGACTATTTAGTCTCTATTGTTTTTTTATTTCTTTTATTATCTTTTCTAAATCTTCTACCGAGGTGATTTTCTGAATCTTTCCTTCTGTCTCTATATAGCCAGAGACTTCTCCTGTTTCTTCCTTTCTGAATAACTCTGAAATATCGCATCCTATTGCTTCTGCAATTCGGTTGATATTGGATAATGTTGGATTACCATTTATTTGTCCTGATAATACAACTCTGCTTATTCCTATCTTCGAAGCTAAATCATTGATAGTAATACCTCTTCTTTTCATCGCTTTCTTTATATCCAACATATACATATTCTCATTTTGATGCAAATATAAGAATTTATCTAAATTATATGTAATACTATATCATCATTTTAATTCTGTTTTGTAATGTAAAATAATTACATTATGTTTGTTTTTGTAATATTATTATATTACGTTTGTAGCGTAACAGTAAAAAGAAATTTTATGGAAAAGTTAGTTTACGCCAAGGTTGGTGACATGGTCGCCGTAAAGCCTAATGAATTTGGATTCAATGTAGGTCGAATTTTAGATGTAATGAAGGATGAGATACTAGAAACCGAATATCTTATTGAACCGGTGGGTGCTAATTTCGCTGGTAATGTCGTATTAGGCATTTGCGATATTGATCGTATTTTAAATTGTGATATTTAATAATAAATGAAAGGGATAGAATTATGAATAATTTCTTTGACTCAGTAGAGACCTCATTCGAAGGGGATGTTATGGTTCAGGAATTTAACGGATTAAGAATCGAGACGAATTTTACAACGAACTCGGTTCAAGTTTTCAATTATAACAGCGATAATCATAGAATCCTTAAAGGAACTTTTTCTGGAGATATTAAGGTGAACGATTATATGTCTTACTGTTACAAATCTAATCATTATCACTCGAAGAAAGTGAGAAATGTTGATGTTAGAGTGGCTTGATTTTTGCCATGAAATATCTGATATAAAGTATTTTTTTTAATTTTGCAAAAAATTTAATCTTGAGAATAAAGATGAGAACTAAAATTATTCTTGTTTTCGCATTTTTCTGTTTTTGTGACTGTTTTTGTGGCTTTTCTCAAGCACAAAAGGCACAAAAGTCTACGTTAGTGCATGTTAAGGGATGCCAGTCACTTGGTATCCATGGTGGCGTTGGTACTAAGAACAAGTACGACGTGGGTCTAACTTACAATTATGTCTTCGATAAGAAGATATCGTTGTTGGTCGAACTAGATCACGAAGAGGCTACGTTTGGATACTCGGATTTTGTGAATGTCCTTCTGCTCTCTCCGGGTATCGAGTACAACATCTGGAATCCCGCCAAATGGCTCTATTGGCATATCGACGGTGGTGCTTCCATTGGCTACGATAAATGGACCGCCGATATTGTCAACGATGAAGTCAAAGGCTTCGTCTATGGTGCTAATGTTGGTACTGGCTTCGAATTCATTCCTTGGGCTTTTCTATCTTTCAATTTAAAGGCCCAACAATTCTTATTGTTTGGCAATGATGACCAATACCTAAAGCCTAACTTTTCGTTAGGAATTAAATACAATTTCCACTTCTAAAAATCATTTGTTATGAAAAATAAATTTGTCATAGCCTTGGCCTTATTCCTCGGCCTTATCTTCATTGTGTCTTCTTGTGACACTCGTGATGACTATTTTTACGAACATTGCGATGAACCTGT
>JALNVE010000310.1 GCA_023227695.1 Paludibacteraceae bacterium | reverse complement strand
TTTCCGAACACAGTTCAGGGGCGTGGCAGACGTGAAGTTTTTCATGTACAGGCTTGCCAAACTTTATTCTTGAATCTGGGGATTCTTGTCCTTGTACCAACCCCACCTATCCGCTGATCCCTATAAATCGGATCAAAAGAAAAAGGGGTGGACAATTCTCAACCACGAATTGTTTTTTTAGGTCAACTAATTTCAGAAATAAGTTTAACAGAGTCAACTTCCATCAGGACAAAATTCAACCCAAATTAGGAAACGACATTTTCCGACCTAAAATAAAGGAATGAGTGTTAATTAGCGGTTGAAAACCGTTCCTGTTTTTTTTTTCGTTATCCTGTTTTTACATACCCCATCAATAACAGAATGGACGATAACCGGTTAAAAACTGCAAATCCCTCTTAAAAACTTTTTTTCTACACCCTAAAATGCAGTATTTTTTATAAATTTGCAGCTTGTGTTTAACTACTCAAAAGATTGTAGAATTGAGAAAAACTAAATTTATATTCGTTACAGGAGGCGTTACTTCTTCATTAGGAAAAGGTATTACAGCCTCATCCTTGGGCAAATTGTTGCAAGCAAGAGGTTATAGGGTTGCCATCCAGAAGTTGGACCCATATATCAATATCAATTCAGGAATGCTGAATCCTTACGAACACGGTGAGTGTTACGTGACGGACGATGGTCATGAGGCAGATTTGGATCTTGGTCACTACGAGAGATTCTTGAACGTTCATACATCCAAGAGTAGTAATGTCACTACTGGAAGAATTTATCAGAGCGTTATTAACAAGGAACGTCGCGGCGATTTCTTGGGAAAGACAGTTCAGGTGGTGCCTCATATCACAAATGAGATAAAGCGTTGCATCAAACAGTTGAGCGCAGGTGCCGAATACGATTTTATTATTACAGAGATAGGTGGAACAGTGGGAGATATTGAGTCTCTTCCTTATATTGAGAGCGTTCGCCAAATGTTGTGGGAGATGCCAGACGATTGTCTTTGCATCCACTTGACCTATGTCCCTTATTTGGCAGCTTCTCATGAGTTGAAGACAAAGCCTACGCAGCACTCCGTAAAGGAGCTTTTGCAGTTGGGCGTTCAGCCTAATGTCCTGATTCTTCGTACAGAACATCCTTTGACAAAGGATTTGAAACGTAAGGTTGCTTTGTTCTGTAATGTAAACGCTGAATCTGTTATCGAAGCAATAGATGTGCCTTCCATTTACGAGGAGCCAATCAAAATGCAGGAGGAGGGCTTGGATTACGTGATTCTGAAGAAGTTTGGAATGCCAAACGAACCAGAGGCCGACCTTGCTCAGTGGAAAAATTTCGTTGATAAACGTAGGAATGCTACCAAATCAATTAAGATTGGTTTGGTGGGTAAATATGTAGAGTTGCCAGATGCTTACAAGTCTATTTACGAGGCTTTGATTCACGCATCTGTTTATCATGATAGAATATTGGAACTCTCTTTATTCCAGTCAGAACAGATTTCTGAGGCAAACGTGATGAAAAAATTGGAGGGCTTGGATGGTATCCTCGTGGCTCCTGGTTTCGGACAACGTGGTGTGGAAGGTAAGATCATTGCTGCCAAGTTTGCCCGTTTGAACAATATTCCGTTCTTCGGAATTGGTTTGGGTATGCAGTGTTCAGTAATCGAATTTGCCAACGATGTGCTAGGCTATCTTGATGCCAACTCAACCGAGATGAACGACAATCCCGAGCATAAGATTTTTGATTTGATGCTGGATCAGAAACAGAATATCCACACGGAAGGTACGATGCGTCTAGGTGCATACGACTGTAAGCTAGAGAAGGGTACTGTTGCATATGCCGCTTATGGAAAAGATTTGGTAAGCGAGCGTCACCGTCACCGTTATGAATTTAACAACGCATACAAGACTAAGTTTGAGGAGGCTGGAATGGTGTTTTCTGGCATAAATCCGGAATCTGGTTTGGTTGAAATCATAGAATTGCCTAATCTCAGATGGTTTGTGGGAACACAGTTCCATCCTGAATTCAATAGTGCGGTTTTGAATCCTCATCCTTTGTTCATGGGCTTTATGTCGGCTGCCGTTAAATATCAGGGAGAAAAAGAAACAGGAAACAGTAATATTTAATTAAATGGATAAAAATACAATTACAGGATTGGTTTTGATAGGAGTAATCTTTTTTGGTTTCTTCTTTTTGAATCAGCCGAGTGAAGAGCAGCTAAAGGAGCAGAAAAGAGTTCAGGACTCTATCGCATTGGTTAGAGAAAATCAAGCTAGGGCTTTGGATGGAGCACAGAAAGAAGCTCAGCTCACTAAGGCAAATGAACCGGATTCAGTGAAGGCACTCGTTTATGGTGCATTTGCTGCTGCAGCAAAAGGAACAGAAGACTCTGTTGTTTTGAAGAACGGAAATGTCACTGTTACTATCTCTACAAAAGGTGCATGCGTAAAAAGTGTTGAGTTAAATAATTATAAGACGTTTGATGGTAAACCATTGATCCTTTTCTCAGGAAATGAGTCATCAACCGGATTCCAACTTCCACTAATAAATGGAAATGAAATCAGTACTTCTGACCTTTATTTCAATATAAAAGCAAAGACAGACAGCTCTGTCGTTCTTTCTTTACCTGCCGGAAATGGTGCGTTGGATTTTACTTATACATTACCTCAAGACAGCTCTGCTAAGGGTTATATGCTCGATTTCGATATCAATGCATTCAATCTTGGTTCGGTGCTGAAACCTGCTAATGAGTTGACTCTTTTGTGGGACTCAAAAATCAAACAGCAGGAGAAGAGCCGTACTTTCGAAAACAGATATGCATCTATCTATTATAAGTTGATGGGTGAAGATGTTGAGGGGATGAGTGAGACTTCCAACGAGAGTGAATCTATTACTGATAATTTGAAATGGGTTGCCTTCAAGGATCAATTTTTCTCAAGTGTTTTGATTGCTGATAAGAATATCAAATCTGCAAAATTGAACTCTGAGTTAGCTCCTGAAAATTCTAAATATCTGAAGCATTATACGGCAGAGATGAAGATTCCTTTTAATACAAAGGCTAGCGAAAAAATCTCTTTCCGTTATTTCTACGGACCTAACTGGTATAAGTTGTTGAAGTCTTACGATCAGGATCTTTCTGGCGACGATAAACTTCAGTTGAAACGTCTTGTTCCTCTAGGTTGGTTTGTCTTCCGTTGGGTGAACCAGATTTTGACAATTCCTTTGTTCAATTTTTTTGGTTCTTTTATCTCTAGCTTCGGAATCATTATCTTGTTATTGACTCTTGTTGTTAAGTCGATTTTATTCCCATTGACCTATAAATCATACCTCTCTTCTGCAAAGATGAGGGTTTTAAAACCAGAGGTAGAGAAAATCAACGAGAGCATTCCTGCCGACAAGCCAACTGAGCGTCAACAGGCCACGATGGAGATGTATCGAAAAGCGGGCGTAAATCCAATGGGCGGATGTATTCCAATGTTTTTACAGATGCCTATGTTGATTGCCCTGTTCTACTTCTTCCCAACAGCTATTGAGTTGAGACAACAGAGTTTCTTATGGGCAACCGATCTTTCATCTTACGATGCAATTTTCACCCTTCCATTCTCAATTCCGTTCTACGGAGACCACGTTAGTTTGTTCTGTTTGTTGATGACCGTTACAAACATTATCTATACGAAGGTAAACATGAGCATGACAGATACAG
>JALNVE010000309.1 GCA_023227695.1 Paludibacteraceae bacterium | reverse complement strand
TATTCTCCACAGGGCAACTGGAAAGAGGGAGATTTTCTCTTCTCTTTCTGCTCTGAAAAATATTTTTTCTACCTGACCCATTTTTTTCCTCCTCAAGTTGCATTATCAATTTGAATCCCCGTAGGTTTTATATGTGCTGTCCGAATAAAAGAGCGGAGTGCCAAGTTCCACCTCCGTTGCAGAAACAGAAGCAAGAATCTCTCGACTGGACAAGCTTATACGAATCAACCATGTTATAAGAATAGCGAGAGCAAGCAACAAAAAGACAAGCAACATACCTCGCGAAAAAATTCTGTTCATAGATTTGCTTTATTTCATTAAATCAATCTTTTTCTTTTCCAAACTATTACGACAGCGTTCCAGATCTGCGCTGAACTTCTCAATGTTTTTCTGCGTGGTCCACAAACGTTCTTTATCAAACATCCTCAACTCATAAAACTGGGCCACATGCTCGAAAATGTGATAACGCTCATCCCACTTGTTTTGGACATACTCCTTACGGATTTCACCTAAAATGAAATTTATCTCACGTTTCTCATACGAAGCATTCAGGCTTGGATCAATCTTCGAGATTCGCTCGTCAACAGAATTGATTTTATCCATCCAAGAAGCTTGTTTCTTTTCAAAATTGCGTATTCTCGCCATCTGCTCCAATGCCTCTTCTTTTCCAGAAGCAGTTAGAAGTCCAGTATCGGTAAAGAACAACACAAAACTGCAGATAACCGAAGTCAACACGAACAGGATAAGTACATAAAAGAAACCTATCAATTTCTCTCTCTGATTGAGAGAACTTATTTCATCCACATTTCCCATAATCTTATTTTTTCTCGTAATTAAGACGTCCTACTTTAATGCGGCGAGTCACATTGCGATTTTCCTCTGCCGTACGCACCACATCTGCTTTGACAATAGCCTCGCTCTTTTTCAGCACAGAAATAGAATCACGTACATGCAAAAAAGCCATCCATCTGAGAAAGCAGATGTTTATAGATAACCGCATCCTTTTCGGGTAAAGCCACGACCCGCTCCGTCACCTCCATCTTCTTCTCAACAATAGAGTGCATCAAGAAATCGGGATTGACATTATCCATCAAATCGAACGAACGATACAGCACAAAGATGTCTGTAAACTCATCGCTGATGGAAATCTGTTCGGAGAAGATCTTCTCGCTATTCCCCGTCTTTTCTTTAATTGCAACCACCTCTGCAGCCGAAGCCTTCAAAAACACAAAGATGCACAGCTGCAACACGGCAACTAAAACCACCATGCACATCGCAAACTTGAGATGCGAACAAACAACTGCTTTACTATTCAACGATTTCATCTAAACTCCTTTTTATGATAACACGGTTGTAAAACCAAGAAGAGGTATATGCTCCAAATTGTCAGAAAGAACAAAACAGGCATCCTCTCCCGAAACATTTATATGAATGGACAACTCCGCATCGGCAGGAAGAAAGAGGTCCAAAATCTTCAGCAACTGGCAATAAGCACTACTGCTAGGGAATAACAACGACTTATATTTACGGGGCAATCCATTGATATGAACCATCGCCATGGGAAAAACATCGGTCATGCCACCACTCATAAAAGTGGTCATACCCAAACGGCCTTTTCCTAGACTCCAAATACTTTCGTCGGCAATCGTGATGGACTTCATCTCTAATGTGATTTTCACTTCACAATCCAGATAGACAGACAACACTTTTTCTACCTGCAAAGGGGTTTTCAAGCGAAAACTTTGTGACAAAAAATGAACAAGAAACAAAGCCTTTTCCAAAGGGATATCGCGAAGAAATGCCCAATGAGAATCAAGCAGATGAACAAAATCATCGTACCTATCTTTTTTCGTCAAACGAAGTTCATACAGATGTGCCATGACAGCCATCCTGTCTATCGCCATCTCAAACGGTTTGAAAAAGAAACGAGCATTAAAAGTCTCCCGCCCACCCTTCTTCATGGAATCTAAAACGCCTTGTTTACCCTTCTTCTCTTCTGGTAAAAGATTCCGGTGAAAAAGAGCTTCCGGCAATGAATCGTACAAATCACGTTTTCGCACATAGATAGTTTGATAATCTATTAACTCATCGGAAGAATACTCTCTCACTATTCTATCAACAGATTTACCGCCCTTCTGTCTGCCCAAACGAATGATGCGTACCTCATCAGGTGAAGCTCCTTGCTGTAAAAGTGAGGCTGCCAGAAACTCTGCCTTATAGTCCGTATCAAGCGTATTGCCTAAAAGTTTTGTCGAATTCATCTCCTTTTCCATAACTAATCAACTACCAACCAACTGCTACTATTCGTCACTGAAGTTGCCTTCTGTTTTTCCGAAACTGAAATCACAATGTTCTCCTTATGCTGACCCACAAAATCAAGGTGACTCAGACTAACAAAGAGTTCTTCCAACGTTTGAATCACGCCATCAACACCCAACAGAGACTGACGAATTCGATTGTGATTATAGGGTTTGTTCACCACCTCTTCCAGCATCTGTTCGAAAGAGGATGGAGAAACACCATTCCATTCGTAGAAGTATTTCAACATCTCTTCTTTATCCTTTTTGGGCAAGAAAGAGAATGAGGTCAAAACTGCATTGGCCAAGCCAGATAGGATCTCTGTGATTTGATATGGAGATAGGTTATAAGCATTATTGCGCCAATGGAAATAGAAGGAGGAAATGTTTCTTTTCAACTCCTTGCAGACTAACAACACACAATCCATGATCTGAGAACGGTTGGATTGCGACATGGCCTTCTCCATGACAATTCCGACCGTCTCATTTATCACGGAAATTCTAGAAGAAAAGCTATCCATATAACTTTGCAATTCACACTGCGAAGACATCGTCAGAGACGGTGGAATGTAATTGCTATCCAAAACGTACGTCGACTCCTTTTTTCTCAAAAGTCCGATAACCACAGCGTATGGGCCATACTTATTGGGCTCTTTTTTTGTACGAGCCACAATGCCTAATTTATAAGTAGGCTCTACAAACGGATAGCGAGGCGGTGTTTCCTGAAGATCTGGTGTCCCACATGGATTTCTATCAAAAGGAGAAACTGAGAGAACCACGTCCCAACCCTCTTCCGACACCTCTCCTTCTGTCTCACACGGACATGAGACACTTTCGCCTAAATCATCCAACAAAAGCAGACACCCCCCAGGCAAAAGACATCTAAAACTCTCTAATACCAATATTGAGCGATTTCCAACACCTCTCAGCAAAAGAGACAAGGAACTCTGATCATTCGTCTCTGGTAAAAGGCCATACATAAACGAACCTTGAACCAGCGACATATTTTGCAAAATTCTCTCCAACAGATAATTTTCTGTATCAATGAAATGAGATGACGAAACACTCATTCCCTGCATCCAATTGACAGACAAAAACCTCGATTTATTATTCATTTTTAGTTTAATTTTATTCTGAAACCTGACGAACCCTTTTGGCTATAATCAGCTGATTCTCTTTGAATTTATTATCAGCAAACGATAAATCAGGGTCCAAATATTTACGAGGACGGAAAAACGAAGGTTTCGTATAAAAAATCCATCCGTACAAATTCTGCG
Organism: Paludibacteraceae bacterium; assembly: GCA_023227695.1. Lineage (GTDB taxonomy): Bacteria > Bacteroidota > Bacteroidia > Bacteroidales > Paludibacteraceae > RGIG10190. The sequence continues at coordinate 130 of JALNVE010000309.1, read as the reverse complement.
AACTATTTATTTCGGATCAGCGGATAGGTGGGGTTGGTATAGCGACAAGAATATTCCCCAAAATTCATGAATAGCATTATCTTTGCGGAATGAAAACAGATCAACTATTAAGAGAGATATTGCCAAGCGT
>JALNVE010000308.1 GCA_023227695.1 Paludibacteraceae bacterium | reverse complement strand
GTATCTCGGTTGGCAGTACTACTTCTGCCAACGCTATTAGTTGTTTTGTTTCCATGGTATAGAAACGTTGATACTTGGTTTTTTATGATATTTCTTTCCCCACTAAATTTCTACTGACCCAGAACCATCCCTTTTTATATAGAAGAAAAGTCGACCATTACGGCCGACTTTCTATGTGTTTATTTATCGTGTTACTCAAAGAGTAACGCCTATTTTATTTCTGTCTTAAATCGTTCAGTGTAACGTTGGGAGGGAGAAAACAGTTTACATCCTTGCCGTATTTCAAAATGTCTCTCAATACTGTGGAACTGATGTATGAGTGTTGAGGCTCAGTAAATAGCAATATGGTATCAATGCCGGAGATACGGCGGTTGGCATCGGCTATGGTCTTCTCGTATTCGAAGTCGGCAATAGAACGGATACCTCTTAGAATGATGTCTGCACCTACCTCTTTTGCGAAGTCAACCGTTAAAGAGTCATATTCTTGAACAGTGACTCTCTTGTCTCCGTTGAATGCTTTGTTGATGATCTCAATTCTTTTTTCGAGGGTGAATAGCGTCTTCTTGGCTTCGTTTACACCAATGGCAATCACAATGTGGTCAATGAATGTGAGTGCTCTATTTACTACTGAATAGTGGCCTACCGTGAATGGGTCGAAACTGCCTGGAAAGATTGCTGTCTTCATAATTTTGTTATTTGCTTGAAGCTGAACCGTCATTTTGAGGATTGAGGAAAACAGAAGAATTGATTCATCGGGATTCTCGTGCCCTTTTTTGACGGCGCAAATTTACTAAAAGGTTTTAGAATATTTGGTTTTCCTTTTAGTTTTCTTTCAATTAAGAACTTTTGCACAGCTTTTTCTTTGCTTTCTAAAAGGGTTTCCTAAAGAGGTGTTTTTGAAAAAATAGTTTAACTTTGTCGACATAAAATTAAGACGATGGTAAAATATTTGTTTGTAATGCTTTCTTTCTGTGGATTTGTGGCTTGTGGCTCTGGAGCACAGCAATCTTCAGCAACAGATGTTCAGCAATCAGAAAAAGAGTCGAAAAAAGAAGTGAAGATAAAATCAAAGTTTAATAAGGATACAGCCTTCGCTTTCTTGAAGAAACAGTGCGATTTTGGTCCGAGAGTCCCTAACTCAGCGGCTCAAAAGGCTTGTGCGTCATATTTAGCTGCCGAGTTGAAACGCTTCGGTGCCGAGGTTACCGTACAGGAGGCAAAGGTTAAAGCATACGACGGAACCATGTTGGATATGAAAAATGTGATAGGCTGTTTCCAACCAGAGAAACAAGACCGCATCATTTTCTTTACCCATTGGGACAGCAGGCCTTATTGCGATAATGATGACAACAAGGACAATCATAACAAACCTGTGATGGCAGCCAATGATGGAGCTAGTGGAACGGCTGTTTTGCTCGAGTTAGCTCGTTTGATGCAACAAGAAGCCCCAAATGTTGGGGTGGATATTGTCTTCTTGGATGTGGAGGATTATGGTGCTCCCTCTTTTGCAAAAGGTCAATATAAAGACGATTGGTGCTTAGGCACCCAATATTGGGGCGCTCATCCTCATTATACATACAAACCTAAATATGGTATTTTATTGGATATGGTAGGCGGACGAGACCCTTTGTTTGCCATCGACATCGTTTCTCAGCAGTATGCTGGCTTTGTTGTTAACAAAGTTTGGAGCATAGCAGGCTCATTAGGCTACGGAAATACTTTCGTATATCGAGAGGGCGGAAACATTATGGACGATCATTATTATATAAATAAACTTACTCAGATTCCAACCATGGACATAATCGATTTTAAGGAGGGTAGAGGTTTTCCTGATACTTGGCATACTGCTAACGATACTCCTGAGAATATTGATCCCAATACCTTGCAAATGGTCGGTGATGTGGTTGTTACTACAGTATACAGAGAATGAAATCGGAGGCGTTACATCTACTCCCTTTTATGAAAGAGGGCGTTTTGGAGGCGGGCTGTGATGAGGCAGGTCGTGGTTGCTTGGCAGGTCCTGTCTATGCGGCGGCTGTTATCCTACCTCCAGACTTTGAATGTCCAGGGATGAATGACTCTAAACAGCTGACGGCTAAAAAACGATACGAACTTCGTCCTCTGATAGAGGAGAAGGCCATAGCCTGTGCTGTAGGCATTGTCTCTGCAAAGGAGATTGATGAGATAAACATTTTGAATGCCTCTTTTCTGGCCATGCATCGTGCCATCCAGTTGTTGGGCATGAAACCGGAACATCTGATTATAGACGGTAACCGATTCAAAAAGTACGAGGATGTACCGTTTGATTGTGTGGTGAAGGGTGATGGTAAGTATCTCTCCATCGCTGCGGCCTCTATTTTGGCAAAGACCTACCGTGATGATTATATGGAAGAAATCTCTGCTCAATATCCTGCTTACAAGTGGGATAAAAACAAGGGTTATCCAACGAAAGACCATCGTGCAGCTATCGAGAAATATGGGCCAACGGATCATCACCGCATGACGTTCACTTTGCTTGACCCACAATTAAAACTGGATTTTTAAACGAAACCTTGACTAATAAAGAGTACTCACATAGTGGCTCTTTTGCTTAATTTTACCTGTTTAAGAGAAAACGTAAGGCTTGCTTGGTTAGAATGATTTAATTTACCGGAGGTAAAAAGGCATCCTCTACATGCTCAATCTTAAATCCTCCATTTTTCAGCGGAATAACAGAAACTACGTCGAAGCGTGTCTCCATCATGATGTCATGTTGAAAGATATAAGCTTCTGCTGTCGTTACTAAATTGCGGATTTTTCCATTGGTGATGGCCTCTTTGGGGTGCTCAAATGTATCGGTGCTGCGTGTCTTTACCTCAACAATCACAAGCATGTTGTCTTTCTCTGCTACAATGTCAATCTCTTTTTGTCCGCAACGCCAATTGCGTTGGAGAATCTTGTAGCCTTTTTCTGCCAGGTAGCTTACGGCTCTCTCTTCGCCTTCGTTTCCTAATTCATTATGTTCTGCCATACAAATAGATTTTAAATTCCCAAAAATAGAACATTTTAACGAAATAAGACATTTTGCGCGAGGTGAAGTTTGAAAATCGCATAATCTGTTGTAATTTTGCACGATATGGTAGTTAAAAAGAAAAAAACAACTGCAGGTAAGGCCTCCACCGTTAAAATGGTCAGGAAGAACAGGGTTACTATCTCTTTGAATGACAAAGAAATGGCAGTTCTTAATCGTTTTTATGAAAAATACAAAATCTCCAACCGCACAAAATGGTTGCGAGAGACTATCATAGTTTCTGTTCTGAAAAAGTTCGATGCAGACGCTCCGAAGCTTTTTGGAGAAGACGAAATGCGTTAATACACAAATATGTTTGACGATACTTATTATATGAAGCAGGCTCTTTTAGAGGCCAAAAAAGCGAAAGAAAAGGGTGAGGTTCCTGTCGGAGCTGTTGTTGTTTGCAAAAATACAATCATTGCACGTTCTTATAACTTGACCGAAACATTGCACGATGTGACGGCTCATGCTGAGATGCAGGCTATTACGATGGCTGCTGATTATCTTGGAGGCAAGTATCTTGCCGATTGCTCCATTTACGTAACAGTAGAACCTTGTGTCATGTGCGCAGGTGCGTTGGGATGGTCTCAGATGGCAAAGTTGGTTTATGGAGCTTCAGACCCTAAACGAGGATATTCAGTCTTTGCACCACAGGCTCTTCATCC
>JALNVE010000307.1 GCA_023227695.1 Paludibacteraceae bacterium | reverse complement strand
GTCAAAATAAAAAAATACAAATCAAAAAAAATATCCATTCCAGCAAGCTAGCTTGCTGGAATGGATAAATCATAGTATGTTTGTCCAATAAAACCTGTAACGCTTATTTAGGACTTGATACTCTGATGCAAATAAACGTCCATCTGAGGGAATGGGATGTTAAGTCCTTCGATTGCGAAGGTCTTGTAAACCAACTCATTCATAGAATAATAGACATTCCAATATTCAGTAGATGGAACCCAAACACGAACCACGATGTCGACAGAGCTACTGTTCAACGCATTCAGTGCGATGAATGGTGCAGGATCTTTAAAAATACGTTCATCTTGCGCAATGAGTCGTTCCATTACAGCCTTTGCTTTATCAAAATTGTCGCCGTATGCGATATTGAACACCCAATCCACACGACGTCTTTCCTCTTTTGAAAAGTTGGTGATAGTACCTGTTGAGAGTCCGCCATTGGGAACAATGACCGTTTTATTATCGGAAGTGTTAAAGATGGTGTTGAAGATCTGAATCTCCTTTACAGTACCCAGTACACTCTGAGCCTCCAAGAAATCGCCCACCTTAAATGGTTTGAAGAGAAGGATCATCACACCACCGGCAAAATTCTGCAAAGTACCGCTCAACGCCATACCTATTGCCACACCTGCCGATGCAAATAATGCCACGAAAGAGGATGTCTCGATACCGAGAATGCCAACTACCGTAACAATCAGGAAGAAGGTAAGGACAACACTAACCAAGCTTTTCAAGAAAGAAGCAAGAGAGGCCTCCACGTTCTTGTGTTCCAACATTTTTGCAAAAACTTTCTTCAATCTACCGATAATCCATTTACCGATAAAGAAGACCATAACGGCCAAAAGGATGCGAGAGCCGAGGCTCATCAATAGGTCAACACCCTTTTCCATAATAAAACTGAGTGCTTCAGCATAATTGCCGTTTTTAAGAGGTTCTGCGTTCATCACATTTGTGAGGACAGAATCGACTGCTGTCGTGTCTGTAGGCGCAGAATTTAAAAGAGTTCCTAACATAACAATTTAATTTAAGGGAGTTCTGTGATTAAACAAAATTCGTGACGGCAGAGGGCAACTCCATTCATCCCTCTCCGCCTTAAATTCAGGGCAAAATTAGTAAAAAAACGATGAACGGCGGGTTTATGTTGACAAATAAAAGGGGAAAGAGATACGATGAAGCAGCTTTTGAAAAAAGAAATTGTATGTAGCAATTGCTTAAAGGAAAAACAAGGTTAACATAACACTTACTCTGCACTCATACCTATATAAAGAATGCCGGCAGTTACCTACCGGCATCTTTTTGTCTGCAAAAATTTGCAAACGTTTGCAGACAACGCCTGACGACAGTCAGACAGCCTTTGAGTTAATATAACATCATAGGCTAAGGTTTGATTACAAAATTACATATTTTTCTTTATAGAAAAAAGAATATTTTTTAAAATTGTAGTATCAATGCGTGTTTCAAATGATTTCTTGACATAAAGCATTTCAAAAAAATACGTTTAGTTTTCACAAAAATACGAATTCACTGATTCTGTAATAGCTAAAACTTATTTAATCATTATGAATCTGTAATATATTGACATTTCATATTATTTTAAAACAAAAAAAATGGTAATATTCTGAAATTTCATTTTACTAATTGAGCACACTAAACACCATAAGATTCATTTTTAAAAAAAACGTCTATTTTCTGATTTACCATAGCTTTAATCGATAAGATTTTTTAACCAAATAACACAAATATCAATTTACAGTGAATTCTATTTCATCTTTATCAGAAAAAAAACCTTAAACATGCAAAAAGTCACAAAAAAAGTCATTTTTTAATCACAAAAACACAAAAGCTTTCAAATTGACAAATGTCAATGAAAAATATTTTCCAAAAAGTATTGCACAACTATGTTTTATAACATACTTTTGTAGCATAAAAATAAAAGCACATTACTAACAGATAATAATTAATAAAAATGGTTTGTTTGAATTTGATCATCTCAGTATTATTAAAAAAGTATGCTCCTAAGTTTTAATAGGTAATTCTTTTTTTATGATCCCATTCAGGGAGTTACTTATTAGATTTAATTTGAAAGTTGATTACGCATTTGATATCCTAATATCGAATGCGTTGCTTTTTTATATAACATAATGAATTAAAGATCCTTCATATTGAAAAACCATTGGACCCGCCACTCTCAACTATGGCTACCTTAAGTCTTATTTGTTTCCATTCGTTTCATTCGAAACGACAAAAGAAATTCGTTCAAATTTGATTAATTAGCAGCGAAATAGAATTGATTAATTCGTAGCGACATGAATTTTTTTTACTTTTGTATCAGAATCTGATTAAAAAGTTGACAATGAAGAAAAGAGCACTTTTCATAGATAGAGACGGAACCCTGATTATGGAACCGCCCGTTACTTTCCAAGTAGACAATCTTGAACAACTGGAGTTTATCCCAGGAGTTCTGAGAAACATGTACTTCATCCGCAAAAAACTGGATTTCGAATTGGTCATCGTCACTAACCAAGACGGTTTGGGAACGCCGGCCAACCCTCAAGAGAACTTCGAAAAGGTTCAGGGCAAGATGCTTCAGGTGTTTGCCGGTGAGGGCGTAACATTCGAAAATATCCTTATCGACCCATCTTATCCGGAAGACAACCTCCCTACCCGCAAACCGGGCACAGGCATGCTCACTGAATACATGAAGGGCGACTACGACCTTGCCAACTCATTCGTTATCGGTGACCGTTTGACAGACGTTCAGCTAGCCCATAACCTAGGCTGCAAAGCCATCTTCCTCTGCACACCAGAGAAAGCTGAGCCTCAACTCGCAGAGAAAGGTTTACAGGACACATGCGCTCTAGCTACCGACCAATGGGACCGCATCACGGAGTTTCTTTTCGCTGGCGACCGTATAGCAACTGTTCAGCGTACCACAAAAGAGACGGACATCTATATTCGCCTCAACCTCGACGGAAACGGCAAATGTGACATTTCGACAGGTCTCAGTTTCTTTGACCACATGTTGGAACAGATAGGCAAACACTCAGGCTGCGACCTTACCGTAAAGGTAAAGGGCGACCTCAACGTGGACGAACACCACACCGTGGAAGATACTGCCATCGCACTTGGCGAGGCTTTTTCGAAAGCTCTTGGCGACAAACGAGGAATTGAGCGTTACGGCTACTGCCTACCTATGGACGACTGCCTATGTTCTGTTGCTCTGGACTTCGGCGGCAGACCTTGGTTGGTTTGGGACGCTCAGTTCCACCGCGAATATGTAGGTGATGTTCCAACAGAGATGTTCCTCCACTTCTTCAAGTCGTTGAGCGACTCTGCCAAGATGAACCTCAACATCAAGGCTGAAGGCGAGAACGAGCACCACAAGATTGAAGGGATCTTCAAGGCTTTGGCCCGCTCTATCAAGATGGCAATCAAACGTGATATTTATAAGTATGATTTGCCTAGTACAAAAGGGGTAATATAGTTTTCGGCCGAATCTGCCGAAAAACAATTCGACATATTAATCCAATCGGTTGCTAACAACCATAAAAAGAGCCCTCAACAGAGGGCTTTTTTATTGACCTATGGGTCAATTTGCGTGGTGCAACATGCTCTAATCTGCGATAAATGCTGGTGGTTTGAGAGATTCAAAACATTCAGAGCCAAAATCGAGCAATGTAACTTCTCTATAGGTCAAAT
>JALNVE010000306.1 GCA_023227695.1 Paludibacteraceae bacterium | reverse complement strand
GGACGTAGCGGTAAGTTCTTCGCTCACCAGTATGCGGGTATCCGTCCTGATATCATCACGGTAGCAAAGGGTATCTGTAACGGATTGCCAATGGCAGGATTGATTATCAGTCCAATCTTCACTCCTGTTTACGGACAGTTGGGTACTACTTTCGGAGGTAACCACTTGGCTTGTGCTGGTGCAATCGCTGTTTTGGATATCATCGAAGAGGAGCATTTGGTAGAGAACGCTGCTAAGGTAGGTGAGTTCTTGTTGAACGAGTTGAAGACATTCCCTCAGATTAGAGAGGTTCGTGGTCGTGGTTTGATGATTGGCCTAGAGTTCGATCAGCCAATTAAGGAGATCCGTACGAAGCTTTTATACGAGCAGAAGGTCTTCACAGGTGTAGCAGGTACAAACACTATTCGTTTGCTTCCTCCTCTCTGCTTGACAATGGATGAGGCGAAGGAGTTTCTTTCTCGCTTTAAGAAATGTCTTTGATAGACAAAAAGTATAGAATAATTTAATATTTTAAAGAGGTCTTGCCAATGGGTAAGACCTCTTTTCTGTTTTTTGATTATTACGTTGTAACCATTTCAAACGATTAACGAGTAACAATCAACGCTGAACGATTTTAATTCGTATTTCCTTGAATTTTTAGGAAACGATGTTCGTTCTCTCTCCAAAAAAACATATCTTTGAGGATACGTGTAATTTGAAAATAGTTGGTATGAGAAGAAATGTAGTTTTTTATGGAATCATGGCTTTGACCATGTTGTTGTTAGGCTCATGTTCGTCGGTTGATTTCACAAGAGCACAGTTGCCTAATGATGCCCGTTCCTTTATCTCCAAATACTATTCATTAGATTCAATTGATAGTACAAAAGTCACTATTGACAAGGAATATTGTATTCTGTTGAAGACAGGAGAAGAGTTGGAGTTCAACAGTAAAGGTGAATGGATGGAGATTAGTCTGAAGAAAAATGATTTTCCTGATGCGCTGAAGGAGATTCTTCCTGAAAAGGCATTGGCTTACATTTCAAAAAATTATCCTGACAGTAAAATCCGTAAGATTGAGAAAACATATCCCGGCAGCAAGAATTTTGGTTACCGTGTACGTTTGAATAGACCAAACAATATGGAACTTTCTTTTGACAATAAGGGAGAGTTGTCGATGAATAAACCTTCTGAGGTGAATTTGCCTAAACTTGCAAGGTTATTCATGACAAAGTATTTTGCTGAGGATACAGCGACTTTCATTGAACAAGATCAGAATAGAAATTATATCGTTTATACAGGAAGCGGAACTCAGATTACTTTTGAGCGTAAAGGAAATTGGGAAGAGTTGAAATCTCGTAAGAGAAATTTGCCGGAGACGGTTTTTGATCTGTTGCCAAAAGATGCTATCAAATATCTGAATAATAATTATAATGGTCAGTTGTTACAGAAGATAGAGAAGAAAAGTTACGGTTTCCGTGTGCGTTTGAGCAAACCGGATGAAATTGAATTGAGTTTCTCTCGTTCCGGAACGGTAATAGACGATGAGTTTATGGAATAGTTTTATTAATCATAGAAAAACTAAGGCTCCGCAAGAATGATATTTGTTCTTTGCGGAGTTTTTTTGTCTGATAATCTGTTCTATTGTCTTCTGTCAGAAACGGACTGCATCTCGGATATTCAATAGAACATCGAGTTTTTCTCTCTTTAGTAAGTCTAGTGAGCTTAGCCTGGCTTAGGGTGTTCGGTTAATTTCTAGTAAACTTCTTTCTTTTTGTAAAAAGAAAACATACGTTTTGAAATGACGTTTTTTCCATAAAAAACCGAGGATTTGTTACTCGTTTACTTAAATGATTCTTAATTTTGTGTTTTCCAAATGTTTGTTGAACCAAAAAAAGGGAAAGTAATGATAAAAAAATATGATTTTTTGGTAATTGGTTCCGGTCTAGCTGGAATGAGTTTCGCATTAAAAGTTGCCGACAAGGGTAAAGTCGCAATACTATGTAAGACCAACTTGGAAGAGGCTAATACCTATTTTGCACAAGGTGGTATTGCATCAGTAACAAAACCGACAGACGAGTTTGATAATCACATAAAGGATACATTGATTGCAGGTGACGGCATCTGTGATGTTAATGTTGTCCGTAAAGTAATAGAGAGCGCACCATCGCAGATTGAGGAGTTGTTGAAGTGGGGTGTCGATTTCGACCGTGATGACAAAGGTGACTTTGATTTGCACAAAGAGGGCGGACACTCTGATTTCCGTATCCTTCACCATAAGGACAACACAGGAGCTGAGGTCCAAGATAGTTTGATCAAGAAAATCAAGGAACATCCAAGTATTGATGTGTTTGATCAGCATTTCGCTATCGAAATCATTACCCAACACCACATGGGTCAACTCATCAAGCACACAACTCCAAATATTGAGTGCTATGGTGCATACGTTTTGGATATCCGTACAAATCACGTACATACTTTCCTTTCTAAGGTGACATTGGTTGCAACTGGAGGTATCGGTAACATTTACCAGACAACTACCAACCCAACTGTTGCAACAGGTGATGGTATCTCTATGGTTTACCGTGCAAAGGGATTGGTTGAGGATATGGAGTTCGTCCAGTTCCACCCAACAGCTTTGTATAATCCAAAAGAGCGTCCTTCGTACTTGATTACGGAGGCCATGCGTGGTTACGGAGCAATCTTGAAGAATAAGAAGGGTGAAGCCTTCATGACAAAATATGACCAGCGTGGCTCTTTGGCACCTCGTGATATTGTGGCTCGTGCCATCGATAACGAGATGAAGCTCACAGGTGATGATCACGTTTATTTGGATGTCACAGGCAAAGATCCTGAGCAGACAAAGGAGCATTTCCCTAACATTTACAAGAAGTGCTTGTCATTGGGTATCGATATCACCAAAGATTTTATTCCGGTAGCACCCGCTGCTCACTATTTGTGTGGTGGTATCAAGGTGGATCTGAATGCACGTACAACCATCAACAGATTGTATGCAGCAGGCGAATGTTCGCGTACAGGATTGCACGGAGCCAACCGTTTGGCATCTAACTCTTTGTTGGAAGCCATCGTTTATGCAGATTCTGCTGCTAAGGATGCGTTGAAGATATTGCCAGAAATAGAGTGGAACGATGAAATACCTGAGTGGAATGATGAAGGAACCTCGTTGAATGAGGAGATGGTTCTTATTACTCAAAGTGAAAAAGAGGTAAATCAGATTATGAACGCATACGTCGGAATTGTACGTTCTAACTTGAGATTGAAACGTGCTTACGATCGTTTGGAAATACTTTACCGTGAGACGGAGAGCTTATTCCAGCGTTCCGTCCTTTCTAAGGAGCTATGTGAGCTGAGAAATGTCATTAACACTGCATACCTTGTTATTAAGGCAGCATCTCAACGCAAAGAGAGCCGTGGCTTGCATTACACGATTGATTATCCAAAGAAGAACGAACACATCAGTCTTTATTGATTCTGTTTGAAAGATAAGGAGACTTGCCTGAATAGGGTGGGTTGAGGCTTAAATGGGCTGTGTCAATACCTTTGACATAGCCCATTTTTATTTTTTGATATATCTCCAATCTGGAGGGCGGTTTTTAACTTGCTGCAAATTAGAGAAACGCTAAAAAGTTTGGCGTATAGGTCAAATTGCAGGATGAAATGATTGTACTTTGTGTCAATGGGTCAAATTGCAGGATGACATTATATTACTTATTTTTGTGTCTAAAAGTAAATGCCGTTACCTT
>JALNVE010000305.1 GCA_023227695.1 Paludibacteraceae bacterium | reverse complement strand
GACGAAGGTTCCTGGGACGGAACCTACAATGGCAAGAAGATGCCGTCTACAGACTACTGGTATGAAATCAACATCCCAGAGATAGACAAGATGTACGTCGGTCACTTCACTTTGATGTATTAAAAATCAGAAGAGGTTTTTAAGGTTAATATAGATGATAGGGCATTGATGAATAAAAAGGGAGAAGACAAAACTTCTCCCTTTTTGTTTTCTAACTCGAAATGACTTTAAAATCAAAACTTAATTTATACCTTTGTACACATTTAATTGCAGATTGTTTATTTGCGCCTCACATTTGAAAAAATTAGCGTTTATTTGTTTATTTTTTTTCTGTAGGTAATAACTTTATTAACACGAAGGAAGATGAAAATAATTGAAGATTTGGAACATTTTGAAAATGATGGTTTGATTTTAACCATTGGCTTTTTTGATGGTGTTCACGCTGGTCATCGTTATTTGATTAACCAGATGAATGAAATTGCCAAGCGTAAAAATCTGAAATCGGCCATCCTTACTTTTTGGCCACATCCAAGACTCGTGCTTGATGAAGAATATAAACCAAGATTGTTGAATAATATCGAGGAAAAACAGGAGTTGCTCTCTAAACTTCCTCTTGATTACTGCATACAGATTCCTTTTACGAAAGAACTTTCCAACTATTTCGCATATGATTTCATGAAGCAATTTCTGAAAGAGAAGCTAAATGTGAAATATCTTTTGGTGGGTTACGACCATCGTTTTGGAAAGAATAGGGAAGAGGGCTTTGATGATTATTGTAGATATGGTAAGGAATTGGATATCAAAGTTTCTCAGTCGGAACCATACATGGAAGATGGTTATACCATCAGTTCTTCTTTTATCAGAAACCTTTTGAATGTAGGTGATGTAAAGTTGGCCTCAAAGTATTTAGGTTATAATTTCAGAATCAAGGGAACTGTTGTTGAAGGATATAAGTTGGGTAGAAAGTTAGGTTATCCTACTGCTAATATACATCTCAATTTTGGGAATAAATGTGTTCCTAATGTAGGAGTATACGCAGTGAAGGCAAAATTGGAAGGTAAGGTTTACGAAGGTATGCTGTATATCGGCAATCGTCCAACTATTGCAAATGGTGATGATCCTTCCATAGAAGTAAATATGTTCAATTTTGACCAAGAGATTTACGGCAAAACATTGGAGGTTGTTTTCATCGATAGAATCAGGAAACAGGAGAAATTCACTGATACAGAATCTCTCAAGAAACAGATAGGTTTAGATAAGGAGCAGACAAAAAATGTGCTTCTTGAGTATGGTATTTGATATGATTTTTTAAACTAATTAGGATGGATATAAATTTTTCAGGAACACACGGATTGGTTCAGGCAGTAGTTCAAGACGAGCGTACAAATAAGATTTTGAGAGTAGGTTACATCGATGAATCTACTTGGAAAAAGATGGAAAATGAGAAGTTGGTTTGTTTGCTCTCTGCTGACCATAAACAATCTGAGGTAGTAACTGGAGGAGAATACAATAAGCCATTGGCTCTTTCCAATACGATTGTTGGAGAAGATGGTGCTGCTGTCATTTTGATGGCTAATCCTGACGGATCAACAACAGGAGCCGACCAATTCTTAGGTAATAAAAACTTCGAGGATTTGTCTTTCTTGTCTTACCTTCAAGATTTTATCGAAAAGAGAAAAAGAGAGATGCCAGAAGGTTCTTATACTACAAAGCTTTTCTCTAAAGGTGTGAACAAAATTTCCCAAAAAGTAGGAGAAGAGGTTGTTGAGACTATTATCGAAGCAACAAATGGAACGAAAGACCAATTCATATACGAATCTTCTGATCTTATCTATCACTTGATTGTTCTCCTTACTGAAAAGGGAGTTCGTATTGAAGATTTAGCACGAGAATTGAAGGCTCGTCATAAGGAATAGCATTTTGAAAACTTGCTAAATTCATTCTTTTTGTTAGATTTGTATAAATAATTGACATTCCTCTTATGAGAATGTGTTTTTGTTTTTTGTGACTTAAAAATTAAAGGCTATGAATTATAGCGAGATTTTTTATACGTGGCTATTGCATTGAGCCTTGTGTTTGTTATACAGGCCATTTTATCGTGGTTTGTTGATGTTGATGCCGACGTTGATTTTGGTGACTCTTTAGATGCTTCAGATTTTATATCATTTCTGCTTTGAATATTCCTTTGCTGAGCGACAAATTGGAAGGAGGAAATGACTCAAATTCAGATTTGAATTTTAAGAATATTAAGGAGGCAAATATCAAGAATTTGGCTCCTAAGGATGAATCTCCAAAAGGTTTATAAATTTGCATGAATAAGGGAACGATCTCTTAGAGGTTGTTTATAAAAACAAATCAAATGAAAAATTTTTTTAAATTTTTAATTCTGTTATTGCCTTTGATATCATTTGTTTCATGTGACGATGATGAAAAACACAACTCGAATTTAAAATCGTATGTTTTTAATGATTGTGTTTTGCCAATAAATGATTATGTTGTACTTCGTGATAAACAGGAAGTCATTTCTTTCATTAATTCTAATAGAGGAATCTATGAACGTCTTCACAATGAGAGCTTAGATAGTACTGATTTGGTAAAGCATCTGTTGTATTATTATGATAGCATGTTTTTCCGTGAGAACGGTATTGTTTTAAGATCTGTCGAGACAACTGCAACTATTCGTTATACTGTCGATAACGTTCAGGTTAGTCAAGAAGATGATGTTTTGAACATTGATATTTCTCAGATAATTCGTGGCGATCGTGAGTTTTGCTCTACCATTTTAGTAGAGTGTTCTCAAGACGAGTTGGATTACGATATTGTTTGGAATATTGCTTCTGTATATGAAGATGAATAGGTTGGTTTTGTCGTTAGATTATTTGAGATGTTTTTTACGAATCTAATCATCAAAAAAAACTCAAATAATTGACAAAAACCACATTGATTTTATACAAAAATCAAATCAGTTTTAAAGGTTTTTTTATTAAAGAAAAAAGGGAAAGGAGATCAACCTCTTTTCCCTTTCCTTTTCATATAATCTTCGTTATAGTGTTGTGATTTTATTTGGTCTTTTTGTCCCAAAAGCAGATTTGCCGTTTTCCTGCCCTTTGTACGGCTTAAAAACCATGCATGGTTAGATTACTCTACTTAGAGGTTTTTCGCCCTTAAAAAAGCGCATAATGTTCTCACAAGCATATTTTGAAATCTCATTCCTTGCCGAAATGGTAGCAGTGCCGATGTGAGGCACCATAACCACATTGTCTAAAGAGAGAAGCTCTTGCGTGATTTGAGGTTCAAACTCGTATACGTCCAAGGCTGCTCCTGCAATTCTTTTGGTAGTCAAAGCCTCAGCCAAATCTTTTTCTTTGATGATTGCTCCTCTTGCTGTATTGACAATATTAACATCCCTTCTCATTTTTGCGAAGGCATCTTTGTCTATCAAGTGATGAGTCTCTTCGGTCAAAGGAGTGCTGATGGAGATGTATTCCGATTTTGCTATAAGTTCGTCAAAACTGACATATTGAGCATTGTACTTTTCTTCTGTTGCTTTGTCGAGCTGGTGACGGTTGTTGTAACAGATAGTCATGCCTGCAGCTAATGCTCGTTTTGCAATGGATTGACCAATCCTTCCCATTCCGATGATGCCTATTCTCTTTCCGTATAAACCGTTGCCAAGATTCTCCAAAACTCCCCAACGGGTAGCTCCTGGTATTCGTAGTTTTTTGTCGCATTCGCTTATCCTTCTGGCTAAATTGGCCATCAAAGCAAAGGCTAACTCTGCTGTTGG
>JALNVE010000304.1 GCA_023227695.1 Paludibacteraceae bacterium | reverse complement strand
TTCAAAACATCTTAAACTCGAGACCGAGGAAAAGATTAGGGTATATGACTCCTTTACAAAAATTTAAACAATTGACAAACTTGGATTTAAATGAGGTTGCATTGTCCGCTTGAATCCAGCTATGATAAATTTTTCAATCTAAAAAAACTATTTTTTCTCATTCGAAGAATCTTCTTTCTCCTTGTCCTTTTTCATAAGACCTTTAAAGAAACTGTTCGTTTTTTTGAAGAATCCCCAGCTGTCATCATCGTCAATATCCTCCTCGATATTGACGGGTTGTTCGCCAGATTTTTTAGCCAAATAATCCTTTGCTCGACCAGTTATCTTCACGTTCGGCTTCATTTCGTTGAATTGTTTCTCCGTAATAAACTGATGGTCGAACATGCGCTTGCCCACCAAACGATAGTGACCTTCTAAAAACGGTTTCAGATTATTATCGGCATCAAAAAACCACATGAACTTTTTCGGACGTGGTATGATGCTCGACATATAAATAGATTCCTCAGGTGTCAACTTAGATGGATCTTTCCCAAAATAGAAATCAGAAGCCTCCTTGGCTCCATAGATTCCGGGTCCCCACTCTATGATATTCAAATAGATTTCGTACATCCTCTCTTTCGGCGCTATCCTGTTATTTTCTACCAGCCATACAATCAACGCCTCTTCCAACTTTCGGGTCAAAGTTTTATCCCTATTTAAATATAGGTTCTTTATTAACTGCATAGAGATCGTACTTCCTCCCCTCGCAAACCGTCCCTCCTTTATATTCTTTATAATAGAAGAGGTCAACGCACTCTCCAGGAATCCTGCATGAGTATAGAATGAACCATCTTCCGAATACATAACGGCAGCTTGTAAATAAGGAGAAATCTGATCCAAATGGCAAAAATTCTCATACTCCTCGCCTACCATGAACGACTTCACCAATTTTCCATCTTCATACGCATTATAGATAAAAGGTTCATTCATCTTCGCAAAATTGGTCTTTCCGTATTTCAGAATCTTAAATCCGTCCTTTTTCATGGAAGAATGGAACTTAAGGCTGTCAACCTGCGCCATATCCAAATTAAAGAACAGATGATAAGAAAGATTTCCTTCTGTCTCTATACCCTTCAGATTTTCAAACAAACCCTCAGGTAAAGAAGCGAATAGATCCTGAGCCGGAAAGTTCTCCTTATTTATCATCAGACGAACTTTCCAATCCGGATCTTTTCTCAAATTTATATAAGGAGAGAAACAGAGCTGATTGACGCGCACTACAGACGTACTGTCCAACTCCACCTCTTTCGGAAATACATTCACGACATAATCAATTCCACCTTTATCCAAAACGACTGTCGTATCAGACAAGCGAACATTCTTCAGACTCAATTTATCAAAGAAGGCTTTTCCTCGAATCACCAATTTGTCCTTATTATCTTCCTTCAACTGAAAATCGATACGCAAAGTATCAAACTGAACATCTGTATCATATTTATATTTAAAATAAGGTAATCTCAGTTTGTCTCCATTCAAAGCATAGACACAACCACTACCCATCCGTTCGGAATTAGAGAACGAACCATCCAAAACCAAATGTTGGTTTTCTCCGTTCTCGCTTACCAAAATCTGAGAACAGAATTTATGGTCACTGATATTTAGCTCCGGCAAATAGATTGTAGAACGGAAACTGTCACGCTCCAAATTGACTTTCATCTCATTCACAGAAATGGCATCAGGAAAAAAACGGAACAAAGCCGAAAAGACTCTTGACAACTTCCCTACATAACCATTCTTATCGAAACTTTCCTTTGATGATTCTTTAGTTTTAGAATGAAGAAGAAAATCAAAATTACGCTGACCATCCTTCTCTATCAAGTTCATCTCCATTCCATCTAATTTCAGATCGGAGATTTCTACATTCCCCTTTACAATTTGCCAAAAGTTGAAAGCGAAATCCAACTTACCGATATGTGCAAACGTCTCTCCTTTTTTAGGCACTATATATAAATCAGAAAACTGAACACGACGGACTCCCACCATATTCAGCTTGGTATACCTTATTATAACGTCACGGCTGTGTTCCTCCTTCTCTATTTCAGAACGCACTATATTATCTAAAATATAATTACGCTGAAAATACAAAAGGCACAAAGCCGCCAACAGCAGAATAAAAATCACAACAAAAGTTATCAATATTTTTTTCTTCATCATCTATCGTAATAAGATAAAAGAAACGGTTCTTTCAGTTCGTCATGCATTTTGTTTATCTCAAAAATGACATGTATCAATACAAATTTAAACAAATTCAGCCATACGAACAAAAGTAAAATCAGATAATGTTCTGCGTTTCTTTTGCACAAATTATTTTTGCTGCAAATTAAAACAAATTTTTCAAGAAACCACAGATTATACGAATACACAGATGGAGGACGTTCGTCCACTGGGTGACCATCAGAGATGCATTTCATTTCTGAATAGGAAATACAAATGACTATATTATAACCACCTGTTTTGCAATTGATCCATTATAAGAAGCTGTTCAAAAAATGAACAAAAACTACAATTTGGTTATTATATAAAACAGTTTGCAGAAAATTTAAACAGCTTCTAAATATATAAAATGGAAGAACGGATTTTTTAGCGTATATTTGCAAGTTGAAATTCGAAACCCGAAAACAAAATGATTTCTGTTGATAAACTTTCTGTAGAATTTGGAGGATTCACACTGTTCGATAACATTTCGTTTGTTGTGAACCAACGGGATAAAATCGCATTAGTTGGAAAAAACGGAGCAGGTAAATCGACCATGCTCAAAATTTTTGCTGGTATACAAAAACCTACCGGCGGAGTCATCAGTATTCCTAAAGACGTTACAATTGGTTATTTGCCTCAGCACATGATTCACAATGATGGAGTCACGGTGAAAGAAGAGGCAGAGAAGGCTTTCTCTATCCTATTCAAACTTCAGGAAGAGATCAATAAGATGGGTGAAGAATTGGCTACTCGCACAGACTACGAGTCAGAAAGTTACCATGAACTCATAGACCGTTTGACGCATGCCAACGAACAGCTGAACATCATGGGCATCAACAGTTATGTAGGTGATATAGAGAAGACGCTTATCGGTCTTGGTTTCGAACGAACTGATTTCGACAGACAGACAAGCGAATTCAGCGGAGGTTGGAGAATGAGAATTGAGTTGGCTAAAATCTTGCTTCAAAAGCCAGATGTCCTTCTTTTGGATGAGCCGACCAACCACCTCGACATCGAGTCTATCCAATGGTTGGAAAACTTCCTTGCTTCAAACGGTAAAGCTGTCATTTTGGTTTCGCACGATAGAGCCTTTATCGATGCCATAACCAACAGAACCATCGAGATTTCACTCGGGAAAATTTATGATTATAAGGTATCTTATTCTAAATATGTTGAGTTAAGAAAAGAGCGCAGAGAACAACAGATGCGCGCTTTCGAGAATCAGCAGAAACAGATCCAAGACACAGAAGATTTCATCGAGAGATTCAGATACAAAGCCACAAAAGCCATCCAGGTTCAATCCCGTATCAAACAATTGGATAAGATTGACCGTATAGAGGTGGACGACGAAGACAATTCATCTCTTCATTTGAAATTTCCGCCAGCACCACACTCAGGTAGCGTGACCGTTTTGGCAGAACGACTAACAAAAAAATATGGTGAAAAGGTCATTTTAGACGATGTGGACATCACCATCAACCGTGGAGAGAAAGTTGCTTTCGTAGGAAAGAACGGTGAAGGTAAATCTACTTTCGTAAAATGTATCATGAACGAGATTGAATACCAAGGCAAGCTCCAGTTGG
>JALNVE010000303.1 GCA_023227695.1 Paludibacteraceae bacterium | reverse complement strand
TTCTCCACAGGGCAACTGGAAAGAGGGAGATTTTCTCTTCTCTTTCTGCTCTGAAAAATATTTTTTCTACCTGACCCATTTTTTTCCTCCTCAAGTTGCATTATCAATTTGAATCCCCGATATGTCTAAAGTCAATCTGTCGTGCTTTGGTTTTATATGCCTTTCGGTGTCTTATCTGCGGCTAATCATTACAAGAAAATGTTTATTCTTGCTTGTGTTGTGAGAAAATTTATGGATATTTACATGAGCATTAAAAAATATAGTATCGTAAATTAGGAAGATGGAATTTTGGTTAAATGAAAATCGTTGGCAGGCCGTTGAGAACGTACATGCAAGAGGACATGTATGTTACAACGGAATTTTCTATGATTCTAAAGGTATTGCCGAGTTGTTTTCTTCTTGTCCGGATTTTTCGAGTGTTGTCTTGATAGCAAAACAGTTGAATGGTTCTTTTTCTGTTGTGGTTAATCATCACGATTTTAATGCTCTAGTGGTTGATGAGACTAGACTTTATCCTATTTTTTATACGATAAAAAACAAAGAATTGCAGGTCTCAGATGAACCTCTGAAGTTGGTTTCTGACGATACGAAAATTGATCTCAATTATCAAAATCAATATTTGCAGCAAGGACATGTAATGCCCGGGTTTACACTGGCTGAAAATGTTTTTCAGGTGGAACCGGCTAGCATAGTAAGCTATAATAAAGGTGTTGTTTCAAAACAACTGATTTGGTCGTACCTGATTCCGGAATCCGAAATAATTCGAACTACCTTCGAAGAGGCTCAGAGTCAGTTTCTGAAAGTGTTGGACAATGTTTTTAGAAGGTTGATTGCTTCTGTAGGAAACAGGCAGATTGTACTTCCGCTGAGTGCTGGATATGACTCTCGTTTAATTGCTTGCCAACTTTATAAGTTAGGTTATAAAAATGTTATCTGTTATACGGTTGGACGAAATAAGAATGGAGAACAGAGCATAGCGAAACAGGTAGCTCAGAGATTAGGTTTCGACTTTTATCATATTGATTTCGAAGACCCAAAGTATGTGATGCAAAAGTACGACTCTGAAGAGTTTGGTGATTATGTGGATTATTTGGGCGCATTGGGTAGCTTTACTTATTTATTTGAATACAATACCGCTAAGTGGCTGAAATCGAATGGTGTAATAAATTATGATGCTGTTTTCGTTCCTGGTCATAGTGGCGATGGTATTGGCGGTAGCCTTATCATGAAACTGGGAATTCGGAAGAATGCAACGCCTTTGTTTTCAACCGTTTCTATTCTGATGAATCTGATTGAATATGGCAGACCTTTATTAAATTGGCGTTTCGCATGCGATGTCTATTCTTCGCTTAAAGGTAGATTTGCAAAAAATAGTGTACCTCATTCCGTAATCCAGAGCTATACATTTGATACGAGAGTTGTCCTCTCTACAACAAATTCGGTAAGAGCTTACGGATTTTTAGGTTTCGAAACTCGTTTGCCTTTCTTTGATAAAGAGATGATGGATTTTTTCAGGACGTTACCGTATGAATTCCTTTATCAGAAAAAACTATACGACGATACCTTGTTCGACTTCGTTTTTAAACCTCTTGGTGTTGATTTTGGTGATAAAAAACTTTGCGTAACTCATTATAAACAATGGGTTAAGAATTTTGCAAAGCAGATGATGCCGCATGTACTAAGAATAAAAATCAGAAATAATAGTGAACCTTTGGGCGAAAATTTTCTAACAAAAGAGATGTTGCATTACCTTGTTGATAATGGTGTGATAAAGAATGACAATGACTATTTGTCTACAAATGAAATCATGATGTTGTGGTACCTGCAGCGTGTAAAAAAACAGCTTGGAGAGTTGTGACTTTTATTCACCTGACTTGATCCAATCTGTTTTTCTCCAATCTGTCCTTTCCCTAATTATTGTTGATCTGAAGTGAAAAGAATTAGAACTGATTTGTAGTTAAAAGTTTCTCATGCTCTTTTTCTTTTGATCCTTTATTTTCTTGTCTTCAAATAAGCCTCCAATCTATCCATTCCAATCTTTAGATTCTCAATAGAGTTGGCGTATGATAGACGGACGTATCCTTCTCCGTTCGAACCAAAGTCGATTCCTGGTGTGATGCCCACATGAGCATTCTCTAATACGTCAAAAGCAAATTTGTAAGAGTCTGACGTGAATTTCTTCGCGTTGGCAAATATGTAGAACGCTCCCTGAGGTTCTTTCTCGATGACGAAACCCATGTCTCGAAGACGCTTGATCAAGTAGATGCGTCGTTCGTTGTAAATCTCTCTACGCTTGTCCACATCTTTTTCTGAGTCTCTCAAGGCGCTGATGCCAGCCTCTTGTGAGTTGCTAGGCGCACAGATGAAGAGGTTCTGCTGAAGAATCTGCAATGATCTCATGTACTCTTCTGGTGCGACAAGGAATCCCAGTCGGAGACCTGTCATGGCGTAACGTTTAGAGAATCCGTTCAGTACGAAGGCGTTGTTCGTGAACTCTAGCACGGAACGTGCACGGCCGTTGTAAACGAGTCCGTGGTATATCTCATCGGAGATGATCGGAATGTTCAATTTGGCAAGCTCCTTATAAACCTCGTCAGAGACCAACGTGCCCGTAGGGTTCATAGGTGAGTTGACGAAGATGGCGCGCGTCTTCGGCGTGATGGCAGCTTTTACGGCCTCAATCGGATATTGGAATCCGTCTTCGGCAGAGATGTCTACCGATACAGGTACGGCATTACATGCCAATACGAAGTTGCGGTAGCAAGGATAGCCGGGATTGGAGAGGATCACTTCGCTTCCTGCCTCGCAAAGGGTCATCAATGCCATTAGAATGGCAGGTGACGAACCAGAAGTTACCACAATTTGATCAGGGCTGATTGTGACGCCATATTCGCGTTTGTAAAATTTGGAAATCTCATTGCGTAGGGTGAGGTCGCCCAAAGAGTGGGTATAGTGTGTTTTTTTGTCTAAGTAGGATTGACGGGCTGTGTCGAGAACACATTCTGATGGTTCGAAATCGGGTTCGCCCACTTCCATATGGATGATATCGATGCCTTGTTTCTGCATTTCAACGGCTTTCTCCAAAACGTCCATTACAATGAATGAGGTCATTTGAGAAACTGCCGGATTAATCTTTGCACTCATATTTTATTCTTCCTAAATGTCTTCTAATTATTTTGCAAAGTTAGAAAAAAGAGTTCAGAATGTCTTCCATCTATTTTTTTGTTTTTACCTTCGAAGGTCAATAAATGAATGGCTTCGGATAATCGTAAAAAATTTTTGTAAATGAAAGACGAATCAAAAATAGAGAAGGAAAAGCGCGTCTTGGCGTTCATGATCTCTTTTTACTGCAAAAGGAAACACCATACCCAAACTGATTTGTGCTCCGAGTGTACAGAACTGCAGGAGTATGCCTTTGCCCGATTGTCTAAATGTCCGTTTGGTGAAAAGAAAACCTCTTGTCGCAAATGTCCCGTTCATTGCTATAAGCCCGTGATGCGTCAACGGGTTAAAGATGTGATGCGTTTCTCTGGTCCGTTGATGTTCTTTGTCTCGCCGGTGGAGGCGTTTCGTCATGTGTTCCGGTGATGGATTGTTGATTTTTTTAAAAATTGCAAATTGTATTTGGCAATATTTTTTTCCTATTTTTTGTGAAAATATTTTGATTAACATAGACAGATTTCGAATATGAAAAAGAGAAATGTGGGATCAGCGGATAGGTGGGGTTGGTACAAGGACAAGAATCCCCAGATTCAAGAATAAAGTTTGGCAAGCCTGTACATGAAAAACTTCACGTCTGCCACGCCCCTGAACTGTGTTCGGAAAG
>JALNVE010000302.1 GCA_023227695.1 Paludibacteraceae bacterium | reverse complement strand
TGACCTATAGAGAAGTTACATTGCTCGATTTTGGCTCTGAATGTTTTGAATCTCTCAAACCACCAGCATTTATCGCAGATTAGAGCATGTTGCACCACGCAAATTGACCCATAGGTCTCAAAATTAGAGGAACTTATTCAAGAAAAGATCAAATTTTTACGATTGCATCCACAACCTTGGAACAATGAAATTTACATTCTTTTTCATAAAAAATACGGTTTTACATTGGATAAATGGCTCGATGCCGGATTAGGATGTTGTGTGCTTAAAAATCCTGATGTTCGAAAAGTAGTCAATGATACTTTTTATTTCTTTAATGAAGAACGATACATTTTGCATTCTTTCGTAATTATGCCAAACCATGTTCATGTGTTGGTGGAGTTGTTAGGAGAGAATACGATAAATAATGTTTTACACTCTTGGAAAAGGCATTCAGCGAATACGATAAATAGAATGCTAGGAAAAAAGGACCAGTTCTGGGAACATGAGTCGTATGATAGAATAATAAGGGATAAAACGCATTATAAAATGGTGATGAAGTATATCATCGATAATCCTAAAAGTTTAGATCCTGATAGCTATACGTTGATGATTACAAAAAACAACAAAGAAAAATAATGGCTAGTTGAAAACTAGCCCTCCCGATTGGAGAGCTTCGGTTGTGCATCTCTCCAATCGGGAAGGTGAGATTTTATCTCACCATTTATAATATATGAAAATCAATAATTAAGGATCATTTATTTGTACATTAAGCTCCAACAAGGACACCTCACCCCCTCATCCTACTATTCCGCCACAAACTACATCGTCGTTTTCGTAAATGACTACGCTTTGTCCGAGGGCTACTTTTTCGATCGGCGATTGGAATTGAACGTCTATCTCATTTGTGCCGCAAGGAGTGAATTCGGCCTCTTCTAAATGTCCGCGGTAACGCACTTTGCAATGTGCCTTAAAATGCGGTGGAATGGCTTCGTATTTCATATATGTCACATCGTGAAGATGAAGCCTATTCATCGACAAATCAGACTTGTAACCAATAACCACAGTGTTATTTTTCTCGATCAAATCGACCACATAAGCTGGAACGCCAAGGGCAATTCCCAAACCTTTCCGTTGACCAATCGTATATTTGTAGAGTCCTTGATGCTCGCCTACAATTTTGCCGTTTATATCGACAAAATTTCCTTTAGGCATACGTGTTTGTATGTCAGGTATTTGCGACTCAAGAAAGTTGCGGTAATTATTGTCCACCACAAAGCAGATCTCCTCACTTTCCTTCTTTTGCGAGAGCTTTACAAATCCATGCTCGGCGGCAATGGTGCGGACTTCATCTTTTGCCATTCCACCGAGAGGAATGAGGGTATGCTGCAAGGCTTCCTGACTGATTTGCCATAAAAAGTACGATTGGTCCTTCCTCTCATCTTTTCCTTTGCGTAGAAAATAACGGCCGTTTTCATCGGCAATCTGAGCGTAATGTCCGGTTGCTAAATAATCGCATTTCAACGATTTAGCCATGTCAAGCAAAATGCCCCATTTAATCACCCGATTGCATAGAACGCAAGGGTTGGGAGTGTGACAATGCATGTATTCATCGATGAAATTGCGGATAACAATATCGTGAAACTCTTTTCGTGCATCGAGAATATGGTGCTCAAAACCAAGCTTTTGCGCCAAACGACGGGCTTCCATGATCGAGTCGATGGTGCAACAGCCCTTTTCTCGGGCCAGACAGCTCTCTTTCATGGAGTCGAATGTACGGAATGTCACACCCACCAACTCATATCCCTGTTCAATCAGTAACATGGCGGAGACGCTGCTGTCTATTCCGCCACTCATGGCCATAAGAACTCTTTTTTTCATCCTAAAGCAATCATTTCATTGATACATTTGCGTGCGTTGACAAGTGTTTCGTTGTCCAACTCAATCACTTCGCCGCCCTCGCCGGTGAGGGTGTGGTAGAGGTCTACAAGCGTTGTGAGACGCATGTTGGGACAAAGCATCTGCTTGGATATCGGGTAAAAATGTTTGTCGGGACAGTCGTAGGCCAACTGCTCAGCTATGCTGTTTTCTGTTCCGATGAGGAACTCTTTTTTATCTGATTTCACCGCATATTCCATGATGGCAGTGGTTGAACCCACAAAATCAGCGAGTTGAACCACCTCCGGTTTACATTCAGGGTGAACCAAGAACAGCGCCTCCGGATGCTGTTGTTTTGCACGTTCAACCTCAGCGGCCGATAGGCGGGCATGGATAGGGCAGCCGCCGTTCATGAGCTGTATATGTTTGTCTGGAACCATCTGAGCCACATAACTGCCCAGATTGCAGTCGGGTAGGAATAGGATGTTTTTTGCATCCAGTTTCTTTACTATATTGACCGCCGACGATGAGGTGACGCACACATCGCACACGGTTTTGAGTGCTGCCGTGGTGTTGATATAGGCCACTACCTTGTAGTCGGGATGTTCTCTTTTGAATAGTTGAACCTGCTCTTTATCTATCTGCTCTGCCATGGGACAGCCGGCATCTGCGTTGGCAAGGAGAACCCTTTTCTGCGGTGAAAGGATCTTTACGGTCTCTGCCATGAAAAGGACGCCGCACATTACGATCGATTCAGCGTCCGTATCTTTTGCCTTCAGGCTCAAACCGTACGAATCGCCCACATAATCAGCTATTTCCTTGATCTCTTTCGATTGGTACGAATGAGCCAAAATACAGATCTTCTTGCGCTTTTTCTCTTCCGTAATTCTTTTTTGTAATTCTGCTATATTCATCGTTGTACATTTTAGAGAGCCTGTCTTCTCAGACAGACTCTCACACCATAATTTTTAGTTGATTGACTTAATATACTTCACATTAACACGTTTATATGATGGCACGAAGTCTTTAACTTCCTGAAATCCATATTTTTTGTACAGATGAATTGCGTTAGTCAAAATGGAATTTGACTCTATCACCAATTCCTTTATGTTGGTATGACGGGCATATTGAATGACGTTGTCTATGAGTAGTTTGCCTAATCCAAAGCCTCGCTCTTTTCTGGATACGGAGAGTTTTGATATCTCATAAACGTCTTTTTGGTGACGTATGAGCGCGACGCAACCTACAGCTTCGTCGTTTTTTATGGCGAAGAAAATCTGTCCGCCTTTATTGATTACCTCTTTCTGAGGATCGTTGAACAAAACTAAATCTGACGGCTCAATGGAGAAAATGCTTTCAATCCACTCGCGATTTAGTCGTTCGAAGTCTGCCTTGTAAGCTTGGTCCCAAGTCACAATGACAGGTTTACTGAAAAGTATTTCTGATGTTTTCATTGCCTTTTGTTTTTCTTGTTTCACAATGCAAATATGCACTCAAAAAGAATCGGTTTCCTAATAATTTAAAAAGTTCAGAAAAAATGACTGTAAAAACATAATTGAGAAGAAAATAAATATAAAAACAAGGGCAAATAAGCTAGTGTGGAGAAAAAAAATCTGCAAGGCAATTTCAAATCAGAGGTAGAGTAGGATGCTGAATTTCAATAATTTCAAATTTTGATCCGTTTCATCGGTGTTTTCGGACGTTTTTTTTGCATTAAAAAAATATTTTATTTTTTTTTAAAAAAGGGTTGTGAAAATAAAATTAATATCTACTTTTGCATCGTTTTTCAAGAGCATTCTTGAGAGCATCGTTAAAGGTTTTTGCCTCTTTAGCTCAGCTGGCCAGAGCACGTGATTTGTAATCTCGGGGTCGTTGGTTCGAATCCGACAAGAGGCTCAAAATTCAAGCAGGTTTTTCGACCTGCTTTTTTTGTCCTCGGCCTATTGGAAGCGTGGCCGTCCAAAAAGTAAG
>JALNVE010000301.1 GCA_023227695.1 Paludibacteraceae bacterium | reverse complement strand
TAAAAGATAGTATATATGGTCCTTTCTTGAGTTACAATCCAATAGCTCCTTTTTTTGAGGCCTTCCGTTATGGTGTTACTAGTATAGGCAGCATTGATTGGATGTGGATGTTATATAGTTTGTTTTGTCTTGTAGTGACAATGACCATAGGTCTTGTTGTATTTAACCGTGTAGAAAAGAATTTCATAGATACGGTTTAATTATCATTACGAGAAGAAAACAAGATTAAAAGAAAAAAAAAATTGATATAAGATGGCAAAAGCAATATCATTTGAGAATGTTGGTAAACTATATGATTTAAGTGTTGTAGGAACAGGTACTTTTACCAACGATGTATATCGATGGTGGAAAACCTCCATCTTGAAACAGGAGGACCCTTACTTGAAGATAGGAGAGAGCAATGATCGCTCTAAAGCGGGAAACTCTAGGTATGTATGGGCATTAAAAGATATTTCCTTCGATATAGAAGAAGGTGATATAGTGGGCATTATAGGTAAAAATGGAGCAGGAAAAAGTACTCTTTTAAAGCTACTTTCTCGTGTAACATCACCTACGGTTGGAACCATTCGTGCCAAAGGAAGAATTGCCTCTTTATTGGAGGTGGGTACAGGTTTTCACCCTGAACTGACCGGTAGAGAGAACATCTATATGAATGGTGCCATCTTAGGTATGACAAAGCAGGAAATTCGTAGCAAATTGGATGAAATTATCGATTTCTCTGGTTGTGAACGTTATATAGATACCCCCGTAAAGCGTTATTCCAGTGGTATGATGGTGCGACTTGGTTTTGCTGTTGCTGCCAACTTGGAACCTGAAATTATGGTGGTAGATGAGGTCTTGGCTGTAGGCGATGCAGAGTTTCAGAAGAAAGCTATTGGCAAGATGCAAGACGTTTCTAAAGGTGACGGAAGAACCGTGCTGTTTGTGAGTCATAATATGGCAAGTGTGAGAACTTTATGTAAAAGTGGAATACTATTGAAAGATGGTGTAATTGATTATACAGCAACCGCTGATGAGTGTGTTGATTATTACCAAAGCCTAAATATTTCAAATTTTGTGTCACATTGTGTATTAGATGATAAACTAAATAGGGATGAATGGGTTCCTAAAGATACTAGAAATTTGGAGTTTATAGAGGCAGAAATGCTTAATGATGTAAATGCAATAGCATCTGATGAAGAATTAAGGTTTCATTTAAAAATAAGAAAAAATAAGTTTTCTGTGAAATTTGCAAACCTAGGAATGCATGTTGTTGATAGTGCGGATGTCTGTGATGTTACATATTCATCTCCAATTATAGATATTCCAGATAAAGATGTTTTCGATATTAGTTTAAAACTAAAAAATCACAATCTGTCTGTTGGTAATTATTTTGTTAATTTCAGTATTGGCATGAAGGACGTGTCCTCTGGCATTAAAAATTATGATGTAATTCATAATGTACTTTCTTTTTCTGTCGTATATAGAGATGTTTTAACTAAAACACCTTTTGTATTATGGATGAAAGGTTGGGGAAATCATTATAATAAAGATGCAGAAATAGAAGTTTTTTAATTGAGAATATTAGTAGCCAATTTTAGTATAAGAATGCCTTATTATAAAATGAAATAAGGGTAAATTGGTTAAATTAGTTATTATGTATTAAATACTTATTTTTGATAAAAATGTTGTCTCTCATAATATGTTCGAAAAGAACAGATATTTCACATGAATTAAAGGATAATATAAAGAAAACAATTGGTATAGATTATGAATTAATAGTGATAGACAATTTAAAGAGTAAATACTCAATTTTTTCTGCATATAATGAGGGTGTAAGACGTGCAAAAGGTGATATTTATTGTTTTATGCATGAAGATATTATGTATGAAACGAAAGATTGGGGACAAAAAGTATTAAAACATTTTCAAGAAAAAGATAAACTTGGTTTAATAGGAGTCTTTGGAGGACATTATATGCCTGATTGTGTTTGTCATATAGGTGATTCTGATTTGTTGTCAGGAATGTTTTATTTTACTGATAAAGGACTAAATAAAAAAAGTTGTTTTTATAATCAGTTTTTTGGGAATTATACTTCAATAGAAGTTGTAGCTGTAGATGGGTTGTGGTTTTGTATACCGAAAAAATTATTTGATGAAATATCATTTGATGAAAAAACATATAATGGTTTCCACTATTATGATATGGATATATCAATGCAAATTTGGTCTGTAGGCTATACTTGTGAGGTTGTAAGTGATATTTTAGTCAATCATTTTAGTTCCGGAAATATAAATAAGAATTTTATATATAGTTCTTATGATTTTTATAAAAAATGGCATTCTTGTTTTCCTATGTTAAAAGGAATATCTATTGATCATCAATATGTAAATATAATAAAAGATTTATGCAGGAATAAGGCATATTGTCGAGAATTATTAGTTGAAAACAAAGAAAAAAGAGCTTGTTGTATCAAAAATACAATAAAATTATTATTGAAAAAATGATAAAAAATAGATTTAAAATTGCTATAATGTCAGCCTATATAGGAAATGGTGGAACTAGTGGATGTTTAAGTTTTACACCAGAGGCAAAAGAAGAATTGAATGCTTATGACGTTGATATATATTCTTTTACAGATGAAAATCTAGAAGCCTTAATTCCTTACTTTCAACCTACTCTGGATAGAAAAAATGTTGTAAACGAAACTTTGTCTGATAAAATAAGATATTGTATATATAAAAAAATCTATAAACAAAAAGTTTATCCATCTGAAGCTGACAATAAGACAAGATTAGTATCGAAGATTCCTAAGATTGTGTTTTATAAATTAGTACCTAATGAATATGACTATTATGTATGGTTGGATTCTAAATTCGTAATACAAGAGCATTGGTTAAAATACTTATTATGGCTTATTTCCAAATATGAAGGTTTTGACATATTAGTCTCAAAACATTCTGAACGATCTTCGATTAAAGAAGAAATGGATTTCTTGGTTAAAGACAGTAAAATTCCAGGAAATGGAGTTGTACAAAAGTATAATATTGCAGAATTAGAATACCAATGCTCACTATATAATGAGAAAAAAAGCTTTCGGGATGATGAATTGTATGAAAATACGATGATAATATATTCAAAAACGATTTTGGAAAAGGAAAAATGCAAGTTTTTAGAAGAATGGTATGCGCATAATTATTATTTTAGCATTCAAGACCAAATTAGTTTTCCATTCCTTGTTCACAAATATTATAATGTGAGAGTGAAAAGTGTTCTTCAGTATGTTTTTGATATGCCTTTTTCATGCCATGAATATGGTCATAATTGAGATGGATTTGTGATAATATAATCCAGAACGTTACTTGCATAATTAAGTAGTATTTTTTTCGACGATTTCACTTTGAAATAATAAATACACCTTGATAATGAAACATGCTTTTTTAATAACGGCTTATAAAGATATCCCGTCGTTAAACAGATTGATTGACCGATTATCTTCTGATTTCTATCTATATATACATATAGACAAGAAATCATCAATTAGAAAATCTGACATTCAAACAAATAAGCATGTGTTTATATATCGTCGTTATTCAATAAATTGGGGCTCTTTCAATCATTTACAAGCCGTTTTGTTTTTGCTAAAGAAGTCATTGAAAATAGAACCTGATTATGTGCATGTTATTACGGCACAAGATTATTTATGCGTTACAAACCAAGCTTTTGATGAGTTTTTTTCCACAAGAAAAGGAAAGAGTTTTATGGATTATGTTAAAGCGTCAGAAAACTGGTGGTATGTTGTGCGTTATAAGTATTATTGGTTTACAGACGTGATAGTACATCCCAAATCTTTTGATTTCTTTAGTCATCCTGTTATCAGAC
>JALNVE010000300.1 GCA_023227695.1 Paludibacteraceae bacterium | reverse complement strand
TTTTACGCTTGGCAATATCTCTCTTAATAGTTGATCTGTTTTCATTCCGCAAAGATAATGCTATTCATGAATTTTGGGGAATATTCTTGTCGCTATACCAACCCCACCTATCCGCTGATCCGCAATTTGACCCATTGACACAAAGTACAATCATTTCATCCTGCAATTTGACCTATACGCCAAAACGACATATAGATTTCCAACATCCGAATCGATTTCGATTCAACATTTTCGGAAAATCTATATGTCGTTTCTTTTTTTAGAATGTCAAGACAACCTTGTTCTTTTTAGCTGTCTCGTATAGGTCTTGAATGCAAGCAACCTTGCAAATCTTGCTGTTTTGATTACGGTTCTTGAAGCAAGTTTGGCAACCCAAAACGGTTCCGTTTTGGTCGAGAAACATCTGCATCTGCTCCTTGATGTCTTTGTTTGTCTCCATCAATCCTTCCACTTCAACGCCTTTGCCTAAAAGATATACGGTTACGGCATTTCCCCATTCCTGAGAATAGTTGGCTAAACGTAAAGCATTCCAAACAGTCTCCACATCGTTAGAGTAGATAATGATGCCCATACTGGTTGGTTTGTCAGGGTCGTTGTATTCAATCTCAGAATCTAATTTCTGTGCATAAACAGATGCTGTAAGGTTTGAACCTAACAACATACAAAAAAGAATAAAAATAATCTTTTTCATGGCGCTATTTGTTTGAATTATAAATTCTTAATTTATAAAATACCTTCAGGAAACTGCATTGTGATACAGTGTAGAGAGCCGTGCTGACGAATCAAAGGTATGCAGTCTATGCCTACGATTTCTCTGTCAGGAAAAGCTTTTTGTAACTGCTCTTTGGCAAATTTGTCTTTCTCTGGCGAGTTGTAAGTTGGCATCAGAACGGCACCGTTCATGATCAGGAAGTTGGCGTATGTGGCTGGCAGACGGATGTCGTCTTCGAATGCTAGATCAGCCATCGGAAGCTGGATGAGACGGTAAGGTTTTCCCTCTGCGGTTTTGAACGTCTTAATCTCGTCTTCCATTGCTTTCAAAGCCTCGTAGTGCTCGTCGTTTTTGTCTGTACAAGAGACGTAAGCGATGGTGTTCTCGTCGCACAATCTGGCAAGCGTATCAACGTGGCTGTCGGTATCGTCGCCCGATAGATAACCTTGGTTAATCCACAACATACGGTCGGCTCCGAAAACGGATTTGAGGAAATCCTCAATCTCTTCTTTTGAGAAGTGGTCGTTTCTGTTGGCCGAAAGGAGACACTCTGAAGTGGTCAGGATGGTTCCCTTGCCGTCTGATTCGATGCTGCCGCCTTCGAGCACAAAGTGCAACATATTGAAGTAGCCGGTGTTCTTGTTGAAACTCTCTTCAACGTAAAGTTCCCTCGTGATCTGATTGTCGAGGTTGGCTGCAAATTTCATTCCCCAACCGTTGAAAGTGAAGTCGTAGATGTACGGATCTCCGTCAATGAAGACAGAGATGGGTCCGTGGTCTCTTGCCCAAGTGTCGTTGGTCGGAATCTCTTTGAAGATGATTTTGCTGTAGTCGACGTCGCCGAGCTGGTCGCGTACGGCTTGCTCGCACTGGCAGACAATCAACAGTTTCTCTCTTTTGATAATCTCCTTTGCTATTTGGATGTAACATTTCGTTACATCTTCCAAAATATAGTTCCAATCGCTGTCTTTGTGAGGCCAAGTGAGTTGAACTCCGCTTTGTTTTGCCCATTCGGCAGGAAGAATGATGTGGTTCATCTTTTAATTCGTTTATCTGTTATCAACTTTTTCTGGGTTCATATCGTGGTTCATCATCCGATAGTCTGCCATCTGTTCAAACTTCGTTCCCTTGCGACCGTAGTTGCAGTAAGGATCGATGCTGATGCCGCCTCGTGGCATGAATTTGCCCCATACTTCGATGTATTTTGGGTCCATTAACTTTATCAAGTCTTTCATGATGACGTTGATGCAGTTTTCGTGGAAGTCGCCGTGGTTTCTGAATCCGAAAAGATAGAGCTTGAGACTTTTGCTCTCGACCATATTCACGTCAGGAATATAGCTTATATATATGGTGGCAAAGTCTGGCTGACCGGTAATAGGGCAGAGACTTGTGAATTCAGGACAGTTGAATTTCACCCAATAGTCGTTTTCCTGGTGCTTGTTGACGAATGTCTCCAAAACCTCAGGACAATATTGATTTGGATATTTGGTCGATTTGCCTAAAAGCTTCAAATTATCTTCCATATTGTTTTCTTTTTTTAGTGGTGAAAGTTACTTATTTCTTTCCTTCTTTTTCCAAAGATTCCATGAATTTCTTCAATCCGTTGGCTCTGAGCTTGCACGCAGGACAGTGTCCGCAACCCTCCGCAACGATGCTGTTGTAGCAGGTGAGCGTCTTGTTTTTGACTATGTCGAACATGCCAAGTTCGTAAGCTAATCCCCAAACCTCCTCTTTGTCTCTCCACATAAGTGGTGTATGGATTTCGAATTCGTAATCCATGGCCAAGTTGATGCTGGCGTTGACCGATTTGATGAAGGTATTTCTGCAGTCAGGATAACCGCTATAATCGGCTTGAGAGACGCCCGTTACGATGTTGTGAACTCCTAATCCGTAAGCATAAACGGCTGCGTAGGTGATGAAAATCATGTTTCTGCCAAGAACGAATGTGTTAGGCACACTGTTGGCAGGTTTCTCCTGATCCATTACCATACTGCTGTCTGTAAGAGAGTTATGAGTCAATTTCTTGATTGTGTCAATGTCGTGCACAACGAAAGGGACATTTGCCTCTTTGGCTATCTGAGTGGCAATTTCCGTCTCAATCTGGTGTTTTTGGCCGTAACGGAAACCGATGGCGTAAACTTTGTCGAAATGTTTTTTTGCCCAATAGAGGCAAGTGGTCGAATCTTGACCGCCTGACAGTAAAACTACTGCTGATTCTTTGTTGTCTGCCATATTTAGAATGCTATGATTTTATAATCCTTGTTATTGTCAAATGTATCCAGCTGTTCTGCTTTCTTTATCTTCTTTACGATAATTCTTGTAAAAGGAAGAACAAATGCTTCGAAGAGCGTTTTTGCTGCTGTTTGGAAGAAAATCATCTTCACGATTTCCGTGAAAGGTAAGATGAAGGCGAAACATAACGTAAAGAAGAAGAGAGAATCGGAAAATTCGCCGAAGATGGTCGATACCATTGCACGTTGGGAAAAATGTCTGCCTTGAGATGCAACTTTCATTTTACTCATGATAAGTGCGTTGGTGAAAGAGCCTGCCAAAAAACCGCAGAGACTGGAGGCTGCTATTCGTGGGGTACTTCCCAAAACAGTTTGAAAGGCTTCTTGGTGTGGCCAAAATTCGGATGCAGGAGCTTCGATGGCCATTTGGAAGAAAAGGATGCTTAAAAAGTTAACACCAAATCCGCACCAGATTAAAATTCGTGCTTTGGAAAATCCCCAGACTTCCGTAATGACATCGTTCAGAATGTAAGAAATAGGGAAGAGGAACATTGCCGTTGTTGCGGTAAATGGACCAATGGATATAACTTTGAATGCTAAGATGTTTGAAACGATTAGGCAAGATGTGAACACAATGCCTAAAATCATGAATGTGATTGAAACTTTTTCTTTGTTTTCCATTTTTCTTGTTTTTTACGTGGTTGTCAAGTACACGTCCTTTCGGATTGCGCTGCAAAATTAATCAATTAATCATAGATGTAAAAATCTTTCTGCTGATTAATTCATTATCATTTTAACGTTTACTTTAGCCATTATTGGGGTCAGTAGAAATTTAGTGGGGAAAAGCATAAATATTGGCGATACGGAATAGGAAGAACTTCTTATCTACGACCCCACGCAGATTAGCCCTGAAAAGTTTGATTTTCGCATTGAAA
>JALNVE010000299.1 GCA_023227695.1 Paludibacteraceae bacterium | reverse complement strand
TATTCCCTTTCTATTTACGGTATATGCAGTAAATGTCAAAAAGAGAAAAAACAAACAGACAAATAGAAACAATCTTTACTGAAAAAACGAACCCCCCCAAAAAAAGGTTTCAGAAAAGGAAATAGTAAGATTTTGTACAAAATCAAAAAAAAGTAAGAATCTTCACTTTTTTCATAACAAACGCCATAAAAACACTTGACTTAGGACAAAAAACAAAACGATAAGAAATACTTAAATATGTTCTAAAACACCTTTTACAAAAGGGGTTCCGAAGAAGCAAAAATGCAAAGAATGTATCAATCAAGAACATAAACGATACCACCCGTAAAATTTCATCTTTTTTTCAAAAAAGGAAACCAAAAGGATTCAATCTTTCACAAAAAAATATATATTTGCAAGCGGCTTACATTTTATAATTTTTAAGTAAGGCTAAGTAAAAGAAAGTGATTTCTAAAAAAAAGGCCGATAAAATAGATAAATAATAAGTCTTGATATCGTATTGGATCAAATCCTTGGAAATAAAATAAAAAAATAATTATATAATACCATCATTAAAACGCATAATATGTCTGAATTAATTGGTGAAATCATCCAGGTCATCGGACCTGTAGTTGACGTAAATTTCCCAGAAAGGGGTACAAGCCTACCTCAGATTCATGATGCGCTAGAAATTCAACGTTCAGGATCAAATCCATTGATCGTAGAATGTCAACAGCACATTGGGGAAAATTCAGTTAGAGCCATTGCGATGGATTCTACTGACGGATTAACGAGGGGAATGAAAGTTCGTTCATTAGGAATGGCAATCTCAGTCCCTGTCGGAGATCAAATTAAAGGAAGAATGCTTAATGTCGTTGGAGCGCCTATCGACGGCATGAAGAATTTTGACAGAACAGGTGCTTCACCAATTCACCGCGAGCCGCCAAAATTTGACGAACTCTCTACCTCCAAGGATATCCTTTACACAGGTATTAAGGTCATCGACCTTTTGGTTCCTTATTTGAAAGGTGGTAAAATCGGTTTGTTCGGTGGTGCCGGAGTGGGTAAGACGGTCTTGATCATGGAATTGATCAACAACATTGCAAAGGGATACAATGGTTATTCTGTATTTGCAGGAGTTGGAGAGCGTACTCGTGAGGGTAATGACTTGTTAAGAGAGATGATCGAATCAGGTATCGTAAGATACGGAGACGCATTCAAAGAGTCTTTGGAAAAAGGAGACTGGGATCTTAGCAAAATTGACTATGAGGAGTTAGCTAAATCACAAGCAACACTCGTGTATGGACAGATGAATGAACCACCAGGTGCACGTTCTTCAGTTGCACTTTCTGGATTGACAGTTGCGGAGTCTTTCCGTGATTCAGGTAATGGTGGTCGTGATATTTTGTTCTTCATCGATAATATATTCCGTTACACACAAGCAGGATCTGAGGTATCAGCCTTGTTAGGCCGTATGCCATCAGCCGTAGGATATCAACCAACATTGGCATCAGAGATGGGTTCTATGCAGGAGCGTATTACTTCTACAAAGAACGGATCAATCACATCCGTACAGGCCGTTTACGTGCCAGCTGATGACTTGACCGACCCTGCTCCAGCAACTACATTCTCTCACTTGGATGCAACAACGGTGTTGAGCCGTAAGATTGCCGAGCTCGGTATCTACCCTGCCGTTGACCCATTGGATTCAACTTCTCGTATTTTGGACCCTAACGTCATCGGAACAGATCACTACGAGACCGCAGAGGCTGTTAAGCAGATCCTTCAAAAATACAAGGAGTTGCAGGACATCATCGCTATCTTAGGTATGGAGGAGTTGTCTGAGGCCGACAAACAGACCGTAAACAGAGCACGTCGTGTACAGAGATTCTTGTCTCAGCCATTCCACGTTGCTTCCCAGTTTACAGGTTTGGAAGGTGTGATGGTTCCTATCGAAGAGACTATCCGCGGATTCAAGATGATCATAAACGGAGAAGTGGACAACTTGCCAGAACAAGCATTTATGAACGTCGGTACTATCGACGATGCAATTGCCAAAGGTAACAAGTTGCTTTCTCAAGCTGGTAATTAAGCAAATACACTGAGAATATGGTATTAGAGATCATATCACCAGAAAAGATGATATTTAAAGGAAAAGTAGAATCTGTGAATCTTCCGGGAACTGCCGGAGGATTTACGGTCCTACCCCGACATGCGGCCTTGATATCTTCTTTGAAAGAGGGTGAAATATCGTACATTTCCGATGGAAACGAGAAATCAATCAAAATTGATTCCGGTTTCGCGGAGGTGAGAAATGATGTTGTCTCCGTGTGTATTGAAAATGTCATAGAATAACCAAGTGAAAGAAGATGTAAAAAAGAGCATTTTATGGCTCACGGCGATTATCTCCGTTACAGGTATTGCAGGATATGTGATTTTCAGGATGTTTCTCCATGAATATTACTTTTCGGCATATCCCCATATTATGACTTACTATTGGATTCTTGGTGTCTTGACAATCGTTTCAATTGTGAATGCGACAAAAAAGAGCGGGCAAAAGTACTTCAATACTTTTATGATTATGAAAACGGTAAAGCTTCTATCCTTAATTATTGTATGTGGACTTTATCTTCTACTCATTAAGGAGCAAGCAATAAGTTTTCTGATCACTTTCGTTCTGTTCTACATTATTTATACAATATTTGAAGCGCAGGTTTCAATTAAATTAAACAAGAAAACTAAAGATGAAGCTGCTCAAAAATAAAACGACACGCCTTTTCACTTTGATTTTTTCATTGTTGCTATGCTCTCAATTTTCGCTATTTGCAGCTGAAAATGTAGATACAACTGCAAAAGAAGAAAAAAAAGGCATCGATGTAAAAGAACTCGTGTTCGGACATATCAACGACAACTATTCTTGGCACATAACAACCATAAACGGACATCACATCTCCATTCCTCTATTAGTAATAGTAAAGGGACAGAATGGATGGGACGTTTTCTGTGCATCCAAGTTCCACCATGGAGAGGCTGCATACAAAGGTTATGAAATATGCAAGGAAGGTGACATCAGCGGAAGAATCATAGAGACTAGCACGGGAAAACGTCCTTTGGACATTTCCATCACAAAAAACGTGTTATCATTGTTCATCAGTTGCGGACTTTTATTGTGGATATTCCTCAGTATTGCAAAGAAATACAAGACAAATCCGCTACAAAGACCTAAGGGCATGCAAGCTCTGTTAGAACCGCTTATCATAGCGTTTGACCAAGATGTGGCAAAAGCATGTATCGGCAAGAACTACAAGAAGTTCTCCCCTTACCTGCTCACCGTCTTTTTCTTTATATTCTTGAACAATATGTTAGGTATCGTTCCTATCTTCCCAGGAGGAGCCAATCTTACAGGTAACATTGCCATCACAATGGTATTGGCTGTAATCACATTCCTCTTCACGAATTTTTACGGTACAAAAGAATATTGGAAAGAGGTTTTTTGGCCAGAAGTTCCTACATGGTTAAAAGTTCCAGTTCCTTTAATGCCAATCATTGAAATAATCGGACTTTTCACAAAACCGATTGCGTTGATGATACGTCTCTTCGCCAACATGTTGGCAGGACACATCATGGTATTGGTGCTCATCGGATTGATTTTCATCTTCTCTGCTATGAGTGTTGTTGTAGGTGCTTGCGTTCCGGTTCTTTCGGTGGCATTGGTAGTATTCATGTCATTATTGGAAATTTTGGTATGTTTCATCCAAGCATACGTGTTCATGACACTATCCGCTCTATTCATCGGATTGGCACAAGTTGAGCCACATCACGAGAAATAAAAAAACAAAAAACATTATCAAGTAAAATAATCATTAATAAATAATTTAAAAAATTTAGTACTATGTTAACTATTATTCT
>JALNVE010000298.1 GCA_023227695.1 Paludibacteraceae bacterium | reverse complement strand
TCTCCACAGGGCAACTGGAAAGAGGGAGATTTTCTCTTCTCTTTCTGCTCTGAAAAATATTTTTTCTACCTGACCCATTTTTTTCCTCCTCAAGTTGCATTATCAATTTGAATCCCCGACATTAGAACCTAGATCATAAACGAATTGTCCGCAATTTGCTACTTCTTTGTTATTAACATCACAAGCAACACCTTGACATATTAAATCAAAGCAACCAAACGGAATCTTATTAACGACAGGGATCCAGCTACATGCATAACTACCAACAGAATAAACATATTTGAACACATTTCTGACATTTATGTCATTACTGTTATAGTCTTCCCATGCACTAACACCATCAACACCCAAATAATAGAGATTTTTAACAATACCACTAGTTTTTTGTAAGTTACTAAGCCACTTGGTTCCATCACCTACTATTGGAATCAATCCAAACAAATCAATAAGACAACTAGGAACAGTTGATAACATGTTAGAATGACAAGGATCACAATCTATCGTCTTTATAGCAGACACTCCGATATTTACACTACCAGTACCGCCTCCGCCGTGACCACCATAGCCATAGCCTCCGCCGTGACCACCATAGCTATAGCCTCCGCCGCCACCGCGGCCACCAATTGAGCTACCACCAGTAATTCCACCTGTACTATAACATGTCCAAATATTAGCATAAGCCTCCTTCGTGATTGTTTGTCCACAATCATAAGAGTACTCTAGTACCAATGTTGGGCAGTCAGTTGCTGTTCCCTGAACCTGAACCAGTACTAGAACCCGAACCACTACCTGTACCTGAACCACTACCAGAACTGCCACTGCCTTCAGAGCCTGAACCTGAACCTGAACCGCTACCTGAGCCACCGCTAGTACCGCCATTATTATTGTTGTCTGAATATGAACCATCTGAGAATGCACGTTCAATAGTGATAGGAACAAACATAGTGTAATTAGCAGGAAGTGAATCGATACGATCTATATCTGGAGTAAATCTGAATTGATTTACTATTGGAATGAAGATGCCGACATTCTTAGCTGCAATCATACCATGATTGGTAATCTGAAGGTATGCGATATCCTTATCTCCTGGATTGAATCTCTCTCTTGCCGGAACTCCATTAGGGAAAGATACTGTTACAACCGGAACAGGAACGCTTGTCTCAAATTCTGCGTCGATAGATATTTCATATTTATCTTCTATCTCCGTACGAACAACATCCCAGGTATAAGTGATTGCCTGATATGTAAGGAACACAAACTTGCTGAGAGTTTGACCGGCCTGAATAGAAACAGTCTCCTGATAGCTTGAGTGTTTGTCCGCCTTCACAACCAACAGATAATCTCCCTCCGGAACGCTGTCAAAGCGAACCTTACCTGTACTGTCTGTCGTAGATGTTGCAATAACCTTACTGTAATTGAATGCATTCTTAAGTTCTACTGTAGCACCAGCCAAATGAGATTTAGCCGTCGTATTATAGAAATACTCATCTACCACGTCTACTTCAAGAGCACCCACAAACGAAGATGTATATTCCATCTTATAACTTAGAGCTGTAGACTCACCATTATCACAATTTATACCAATTGAGCCGTTAATAGGTGTATTGAGTTTGGCAACTTCGTAATATGCCAATCTCAAAATCGCCTTAACTGTATCGCCAGACTGGATGCTTTCTATCTCATTTCCGTTTGGCAATGTCATGCCTGCAAATCCCTCAGGAAGTTCTATTGTCACCTTTCCTGTCTCGCCGAAGCCATTGTTACAAAGCAACAATTCGATGTTTTTTGGATTTTGCTTAGACACATATTCATTAATGCTAGAAGGCAATACCTTAATCTTTCCGTATGGCATTTCGCAATAGAAATAAGATTCGAAACCAGCAGTAAGTTTTTCTGAAGTTTCCACTCTGAATGAGGACTGTTTATATTGAGTACCTTCTGTCAACTTATTACCTGTAAATCTGTATTCGATTGTTTTTGATTCCAATCCTTTCAACACATCAAGAGAATCAAATTCAACCACACAACCGTCGGCCAAACTCAAAGTATGTATCTTAATATCGTGAACATCAACTTTACTTCGGTTTGTCACCGTAACGTAACCTGATACTGTATCCGACTTCTGAACCAACCATTTGTCAGTTTGAATTCTGCAAGAGATTCCAGGAATACTGAACTCATCATAAACCTGGCTTGAACTCTCACCTGTCAAATTAACTCCGACAGAATAAACACCACTTTCATATACAGAAGAAGGATACTGAGCATAAGCCTCACCGTTAGCATCTGTTATAGCATTAAAGGTCGTAACAGTAGAACCTTTGTGTACTCTGATGTTAACATTCTTGCCTTCAAACGGAATTCCGTAAGCATCCGTTACAACTCCTTTGACTTCGATCGTATCTCCTGCATGATAAATATCTTCAGCAACCACTGCGTCGAACACATAGTAATTAGCAAGAACACCCTTCAAGTAAACGACATCATTATTATTGCCAGAATTAAATGTTAGAGTAGCATTACTTGTTGCTTTTCTAGAATCAGTAGGATTATAATAGATCTTAATATATCCACCGTTCTGTTTATTCCAGCCATCTTCCAATTCAACTGCAAAATCATTCACATCGTTGCCTGTAATTCCGTAAGTAATAGAATCTGTCAACTCAAATCCTTTCACATAACGACGTGTATAGGTAGACTGGTTGAGTTTTGAACCCAATTCACAAATTGAATTGCCTTGAATGTCAAGACTAACAGGAATATCAATTCTGAACTGCATTGTATCAGAATAGACAGTATCACAAGCCACAACGGCCTTTACCAAATATTTATAAGAGGTATGATTATCAAGACCTGAGAAATGCTTACTGTTCTCCTTTATAAATGAAGCAGTTGGTATTGATGGCATTGGCAATGCGGCCTTCCAAACAAACAACTCATACTTGTCGACCTCTGTACCTAACTGAAGTTTGTTCCACTCCACACTTACACTTGTGCCAGTCGTATTGACATAATTTGCAGCTGGATTTCTGAAAGAAATCTTATTCTTAGAGAAATCAGGATATACATAATAGT
Organism: Paludibacteraceae bacterium; assembly: GCA_023227695.1. GTDB lineage: Bacteria > Bacteroidota > Bacteroidia > Bacteroidales > Paludibacteraceae > RGIG10190. The sequence continues at coordinate 822 of JALNVE010000298.1, read as the reverse complement.
TGTAATTGAAAGAAGCTCCTGCTACACCACCCTTACTATATGGAGTCACCTTTACAGTAAGAGTATCGACCACACTCTTCGATGTCGTAAGTTGCATAGAAGGGATTGTCTTTCCATTGCCAGAAGTTTCAGTATAACCACCAACACTACCTGTTGAAACGATCTGCCAATCTATTGTTGCAATTGTAGAATCGAATAGAGCCTCAAGAGAATTTCTATTGTAACAAACAACCTGACTATAGTCGCACATTTGAACATACTCACCATCAAACTCAACAGCACCCAAATCTATTGACTTACCATAAATTCTCGCATTACCGTTGACGTCTGTCTTGGCTGTCATCAAACTGTCAAGACCCTTGTCTATACAACTAGATGTAGAGTGCAAACGATAATCGCTGCCAGCAGCATTAATGAAGCATACATAATTCTGCGTTGAATCCGAACCACTATTTGCGACTGCCAACTTGATGTTATTTTCTCCATTCAAGTCGTCTTCTGATGCAGAGTATTTCACCTTAACATAATCAGAATTCACCACCTGAGGAAGAACGTTATCTGTAACCTTGTTACCATAGATAATAGAATTTGCTATCGTAGCAAATCTTCCTAAAGATGTGTAATAATAGCTTACCGCACTTCTGTTTTTTGTTGTATTATGTGCAACAGTAGAATTATAGATGAATGAAATGTAGTCTGCCGGGGATTCAAATTGATAATGCAACTTGAGGAGGAAAAAAATGGGTCAGGTAGAAAAAATATTTTTCAGAGCAGAAAGAGAAGAGAAAATCTCCCTCTTTCCAGTTGCCCTGTGGAGAATAT
>JALNVE010000297.1 GCA_023227695.1 Paludibacteraceae bacterium | reverse complement strand
GTCCAATCGGTAAGCCTCATCTGATATGACGTCGTAGTTGTACGGCTTCTCGGGATTGGCCTTTTTGTAATCGGAAAGGTACTCGGCAATCATTGGAATGCTCTTGTTCTTTCTGACGAGGATGGTTATTTCATCTGCTCGGATACCTTGGCTTTGCAGCTCCTCAATCTTTTCGACGAGCCGGATGAGTGTATTCTCGTAATAGTCCTCTTTCGGGCCGGTGATAAATTCAACGCTTACATGACCTTCTTTCTCCTTTTTTGAACACTCTTGCGTCACGTCTGAGTAGGCTTTGCGCATGTTCTGATTCTCATCACCCATATAAAGGTTTATCATCTGTAGAGAGGCTTGGAAGATACGGTTGTTGAACTGGATAATCTCAAATTCGCTTCGCCAGTTTGTCTTCAGTGGAATGACGTCGATATTCACTTTTGGAAGCTCTTTGTCGAGATTACCAAGTATACGCCAGTCACCGTTTCGCCAACGGTAGATGGATTGCTTCTGGTCGCCTACGATAAGGCTCATCGCGTTTTGTGAGAGGCCTTCCATGAGCAACGGTTTGAAGTTCTTCCATTGTACCGAACTGGTGTCCTGAAACTCGTCTATCATGATGTGTCTTAGCGTTGCACCAATTTTTTCGTAGATGAATGGTGCATCGTTATTGTCAATCAATTCGTTGAGCAGATTTGGAGTGTCTGCCAGCATGAAGCGGTTGTCTTCGTTGTTGATGTCTCTTACAGTTTGTGCAATATCGTAGAGTAGTCCAACTTTATTGATGTGCTTTAGAATGAGTTTGCAGGTGTTGATGTGCTTGCTGTTGTTTAATCGCAACTCTTCCGTATGCTTTAAAATGTCGATGAAATGGCTTTCTGCCAAAGCAACGATGGTGTCGTACATCGGGCCTTTCTTTGCCCATTTTTCGGCACTATCCATACATGCGATAGTGCGGGCTCCCATCTCGCTGGAAAAATCCTCTTTGTCCAGTATCTTATTGAAGTAATTAGCTACTCCTGCTTTGCCATAAAGAAAATCTTCCGTTTCTATCGAGTTTTTTTCGCAGATATCACGAAATTGCTGAGCTGACTTTAGAATCTCATACGCTCTTGTCTCTTTCGTCTTATATAGAACCTCTTTGTAGAGTTTTAAGTGTTTTTTGTCCTTTAGCTTTTCGGTGATCTCTTTCTCCTTCTCTTTGTAGTCTTCACGGAATATGTTGAAACCGAAACTCTCTAATTCCTTGCTCAACTTCCAGTCGGAGCCATTGTCTATTTTTTCGTCGATGTATTCGCTAATCCATTTCAATAGATCCTGATCATCCTTAACCTTTGCGAATATTTGCTGAATGGCTTCTTGAAGAATAGGCGTGACGTTGATTTCGATGTTCATATAAGCACCGAGACCCAACTCCTTGGCTAAATTTCGGAGAATGGATTGGAAGAAACTGTCGATGGTCTCTATCCTGAAACGGCTGTAGTCGTGAAGCATTAGGTTCAACGCTGTTCCTGCCTGCTTCCTGATGCGCTCGTAGCTCCATTTCTCATCACCTTCCGAAAGCTCTTTTTGGATGGTCTTCAGATAGCTTTCAGACTCCTCCAAGCCATTGGCAATGCCGAATAGTTCGGTTAAGATACGTGTTTTCATCTCGGTTGTGGCCTTGTTGGTAAAGGTCACTGCAAGAATACTTGCGTACTCCGATGTGTTTTGAATGATGAGTTTGAGGTACTCCACAACCAGTCGGTAGGTTTTACCTGAACCGGCAGAAGCTTTATATACTTTTAGTGTTGAATCGGACATCTTTTTTAGTTTTAAGGGTTTGAAAGAAAAGTCTTTTTTAACCGAAAACAGCAAGGTGCAACTGAATCCAAATAAGATATCTGATTGTTTTTCCGATAAACATGAATAACAGTACCCACCATGCGTTGCTACGAAGGAATCCAAGTGCTAAGGCTATCAAATCGCCTACAATGGGGAGAAATGTAAATGCAGCTAAAATAGCACCTTTCCCTTGTGCCCAATTCTGAACCTTCTGAACTTTCTCGTATTTTATTTTCAAGTATTTCTCCATCCATTCCACTTTTCCCAACAGACCTATCCAGTAGCAGGTCATTCCTCCGAGCGTGTTTCCGATTGATGTGACAATAAGGCACCAAAAAGGGTCAAGACCAGCCTCAAGAACCAAGCTAAGTACCACTTCCGAACTTATAGGTAAAATGGTGGCTGCTAGAAACGAAGCTAGAAAAAGGCCTATATATCCGTATGCTGCTAAAAAGCTTAACATTCTCTATTATCTGAAAAAGAATATAACCACAGAACTGATGGAGAAAAGTATTAAGGCTATTCTTGTGAATTTACTTACATTTAAAGAGAAATGTCTTCCTAAGATGATGCTAAGAAGCATGATCAAAGTGTACAATAGAGTTTCACTTCCGGTCAAGTTTAGAGAAAAAAGAACAAATGTCCATAAGAAGACAATGATGAGGTTGGAAAACTCTTTCCTTGGCTTAATATTATCCTGCAAATCACCTAAAAAGAAGTAAAGAATGGATGCTAATGCCAGTATACCCAAGAAAGAGGTATATATAATGCTGAGTATGGAATGATCAAATTGATATGCAGAGAAAGTAAAGCTGTTTGTAATGTAGCCAATCAGAGCTTCTGGTTGTCTTAACCAAAAAAAGTAAAACATGAATGCGTATACGTAAGGCAGCACAATACCCATCATCATGGCAAGAAATGAACGCATGTTGAGCATAGAACAGCTATAAACAAAAACAAAGAAAGGTATAACATAGGTGATGTATGAGAACGAAAACAGAGAGGCTATGGATAGTAAAATACCTACATTGAAAGTATGTATTGGATGACCCTTGTTGACGTAAAAAAAACCAGAATATAAGGCTAGTAGAAAAATAAAGGAGACTATCATGCCTGCCGACAGACAATGTGGCTGTGTGAGTAGAGACCCGATAATGATGAAGAATAAAAGAGGAAGAACGGTCCTTACACGAATGAAGGAGAACACCTCGTTGAAATGAAGTAGAATAAAGTTGATCAGCATGAATAACGCGAAACTGATTATCTTTCCCCATACAGAACAGACTAACAGTGACGAGCTAATCAATGAAAAAAGGGGAGAGTCTCCGCTTGCAGAGACTTCCCCTTCTGTAGTATTTAAAGATGGGAAAAACAAGTCGTACCACAAGACACATGCAAGCAGAGTGCTGAAAATGATGTTTTGAGCACTCGGTGCTATGATATCTGTTAGTTTGCCTTGTCGCATGTCCTTCCCATTTTAATTATTTCAAATCGCGACCGATATCGGAACGGAAATACTTCTTGTCGTAGTTGATTTTTTGAGCATTTTCGAAAGACTGCTTCAAAGCCTCTTCTTTGTCCTTTCCATAAGAGCTGACTGCAATCACACGTCCGCCGTTTGTGAGAAGCTTTCCTTCTGAAAGTTTTGTTCCGGCATGGAATACGATACTGTTCTTGACATTCTCCAAACCTGTGATGACTTTTCCCTTCTCATAATCTTCAGGATAGCCTCCGGATACCAACATGACTGTTACGGCTGCACGTTCATCTTCAATGAGCGTCTTGCTGTCTAAATTACCCTTAGCTACGCCCTCGAACAGGTCTACCAAGTCAGACTTGATTCTCAACATCACAGCCTCTGTCTCAGGGTCGCCCATTCTGACGTTGTATTCGATTACCATCGGCTCATTCTTAACGTTGATCAAGCCTAAGAAGATAAATCCTTTGTAACAGATTTTCTCTTCTTTAAGACCCTTGATCGTAGGAATGACGATTCTCTCTTCAACCTTCTTCATGAAAGTCTTGTCAGCGAAAGGAACTGGAGAAACGGAACCCATACCTCCTGTGTTGAGGCCGGTGTCTCCTTCACCAACGCGTTT
>JALNVE010000296.1 GCA_023227695.1 Paludibacteraceae bacterium | reverse complement strand
TTTAAACCACGAATTCTTTTATTTTAGGTCAACCAAAAATAGGAAAGGACGTGTCAAAGGGTTTTGCACCTGATCTGTAAAATCGCTTGTAAAGCTTCTAACTTGACATTTTGTTTGTTGCAAAAAAAGCGGCCGTCTCCGAAAGGAAACGGCCGCTTTACTTTTTTGCTTTATTGAATTATCCTAAGAACGAAATCAAGATTCCGGCAGCTACTGCTGAACCGATAACTCCTGATACGTTAGAAGACATACAGTAGTTCAAAACGTGGTTTTTTGGATCGTACTTCAATGCAATCTCATTGGCTACACGTGCTGCCATTGGAACTGCACTCAAACCTGTTGCTCCAACAAGCGGGTTGATCTTCTTCTTTGAGAATAAGTTGAACAACTTAACCAACATGATACCACCGAAGATAGAGAATCCGAATGCGAAGAATCCACCAATAACGATACCGATTGTCTGGAAGTTAAGGAATGCGTCAACAGTCATGGTAGCTCCTACGGAGAGACCTAAGAAGATAGTTGCAGCGTTCATGATGCCGTTAGAAGCAGCATCGTGGATGCGGTTTGTACTAGATCCGATTTCTTTAATCAAGTTACCGAACATCAACATACCAACCAATGAAACTGCAGTTGGAACGAGAATGGCAACGATAACTGTTGTTACGATAGGGAATAAGATCTTAAGTACACGCATGTTCTTGAACTCTTGCTTGCTTGGATAAAGCTTATCTTGCTCCTTCATGTTGATTGAAAGTTCTTTCTTGCTACAAGTAAGATTAACAACCAACGGCACGATTACAGGAACCAAAGCCATGTAAGAATAAGCTGCGATAGCGATTGGTCCGAGTAGGTGAGGAGCCAACTTAATCGTAGTGTAGATGGCCGTTGGTCCATCAGCACCACCGATGATTGACAAGGATGCAGCCTCCTGCATTGTGAAGAATCCAGAAGCAGCAGCGATCAAAAGAACGGCGAAAATACCGAATTGAGCTCCAGCTCCGAAGATAGCTAACTTCAAGTTTCTCAACATGGGTCCGAAGTCTGTCAACGCACCAACACCCATGAAGATGATTGGCGGAATAAAACCTGTTTTGATAAGCATGTAGTAGATGAAGTTCATCAATCCTAGCTCATGAGCAATTGCAGGAAGAGACATCTCGTATACCTCATAGACCTTCAAATTGTTCATTACAGAAGCTTCATTTAATAGAGGATTTTCTGTTGTGTTATAGAAAAGTTGTCCAACCTGCTTGTACAGCTCAGGGTTGGCAATTCCATTCAATGAATCCACTCCACCTTCTAATGTTATTGTTTGCCATGAACCGTTATCAAGAAGATATCTGAATATTTCACCTTGTCCATTAGCACCTAATACACCCATATCTCCACCAGGGAAGTTGGCAATCAACACACCGAATGCAATTGGAACTAACAATAATGGCTCGTAGCCTTTTTTGATTCCTAAGTATAGCAAGACAAATGCAAGCGCATACATGATTAGGAATCCAGGTTCGGCGGCAATATTGCCGAATGCCGTCATCTGATATATTTTCTCAAGAATTTCTTCCATTTCTACGATTATTTAATTTTCATTATTATATCGTCTTCAGATACAGAAGAACCACTTGTTAAACAAATTTCTGTAACAACACCGTCCCATTCTGAAGCTATTGCATTGAATGTCTTCATTGCCTCTACGTAGCAAACCACTTGACCCTTCTTGACTGTGTCGCCAACTTTTACGGCAGCTTCATTTGAATTCTTGACCAAGTAAAATTTACCTTCCAATGGGGAAGCCAACTCGTTGCCTTCGCCAGGAGCAGCAGATGCGGCAGCTGGAGCGTTAGAAGCTGCAGAACTGTCGTTTGCGCCGATAGTTACTTTGTACTTCTCTCCATTCACGTCTACTGTTACCGTTTGAGGGAATGACATCTCTCCACCACTGGTGTTTTTCTTTGCTTTTTTCTCAGCCAAGTCAGCCTCAAATTCAGCTTTAGCCTTGCCAGATTTGTATGCGCGGTATTGTTGTGGGTGCATAGCCAACTCGAACAACTCCTCGTCGTCTTGACCTAAGTCCCAACCCTCTTTCTTCATCTCCTCGCGGAATGTATCCAAAGCGTCAGGGTAGTTGCTTTGTGGATCCTCGTCATGGAACTCACGGCCTTGCTCTTTTGCTATAGCAACCAACTCGGGAGCCAAAGTACCAGGCAATTTTCCTGATTTTCCTAACAACATATCCCAGATATCATCAGCAATCATTGACCAACGCTCTTTCCCTTTCTCCATCTGCATAACGTTCATCAACGCCATGTTCTTTACATATTGAGAGAATGGAGTTACCAAACAAGGATAACCCATCATAGGCCATACGTATTTAACCTCATCAAACAACTTGATAAGTAATTGGTCTTGAGTTAAAGTAGGCTTGCCGTTCTTCTCTTTCCATTTGTTGATGGTTTCAAGGTTCGTCTCCAAGTCCGTCATCAATGATCCCATCATACCACCAGGAAGACCTGGACCGATAAGCAACGAGTTCATCAAACGGTTGCGGGATGGTATGTAGTAACCTAAGAAGTCATTCATCATCTCTTGGATTAATGTACGAACTTCCATGTAAGCCTCCATGTTGATCTCTTTAACTTTGAAACCAGCATCTTTCAACATTGACTGTACGGCGATGACGTCAGCGTGTCCAGTTCCCCAAGAAAGAGGCTCCATGCCAACATCAACATAGTCGCACCCTGCTTTACAAACCTCAAGAATTGAAGCCATGTTGAAACCAGGTCCTGCATGACTGTGGTATTGGATAGTGATATCTTTAATCGCTTTGATGTTAGCTGTCAGTTTTCCTAAGAAATCAGGACGACCGATGCCGGCCATGTCTTTCAAACAGATTTCATCGCAACCAGCATCGATCAACTCCTTAGCAATCTTAGTGTAGTACTCTACCGTATGGATTGGAGAAGAAGTGATGCAAAGGCTACATTGTGAAATCATTCCGCCATCGTGCGCGTAGCCGATAGAAGGGATGATGTTACGCGTATCATTCAATCCGCAGAATGTACGTGTGATATCAGTACCTTGCTTTTTCTTGACTTTATAAAATAACTTACGTACGTCTGCTGGTACTGGACTCATCCTGAGACCGTTCAATGCGCGGTCTAACATGTGTGTTTGGATTCCTGCCTCGTTGAAAGGCTTTGTCCATTGACGTACAGCGTTGTTTGGATTTTCTCCGAAAAGTAAATTAACTTGCTCAAAACCGCCACCGTTTGTTTCTACACGGTCAAAACATCCCATTTTGATGATTGCGGGAGCTACCTTTATAAGTTGGTCGACACGAGGAACGTACTTTCCTGCGGACTGCCACATGTCTCTAAATACTAAGCTGAATTTTACCTCTTTGCTCATTGTGAATTAGTATGTTTTTTTATTATAATTTTTCGATATTTGTTACTGCGCCTTTTCCACCAGTAATTGTGTTGACGGCTGCTTTTATTGCTTGTGCTACGATCGGATTGATAGTTCCAATGTTGCTTTGCTTGGCAACTGGTTTCTCCTCCTCTGGTCCGTATTTGTTGACCATTCTGATAAGTAAATTACCTAAAAGAATGACAAGAATTAACACAGCAAATACCGTAGTCAGACCGATAAACATTAATTTGATGGCTTCGCTAATATTTCCTTCCATATTTTGTTTGTATGTTATTAAAAAAATGTTTTCAATTTTCAAAGATAACAAGGTTAATTTATTATTCCATAAAAAAACAGCCCTTTTTTTAGAATTGATTGTCACGTCCTGAAATAGCGTTACAACAAAAAAGTAACGAATATGAAAGGAAAAGAAAGACAGTACGTTAGACGTTCACAAAAAGACTACCCGATGAGCTTTAAGCTTGCGGTAGTAAGAG
>JALNVE010000295.1 GCA_023227695.1 Paludibacteraceae bacterium | reverse complement strand
GTATCTCGGTTGGCAGTACTACTTCTGCCAACGCTATTAGTTGTTTTGTTTCCATGGTATAGAAACGTTGATACTTGGTTTTTTATGATATTTCTTTCCCCACTAAATTTCTACTGACCCGAGAAAATGTCTGTAAAGAGTTTATAACCACGATTTACATTTTCCCGCTTTTCATTGATTCCACAAAACCATAAAAAAAAGAGAAGGCACAATGTACCTCCTCTATAATATTTCGGTTTATGACAAACTATGCGTTAGCCTTTACCTTGTCAACAACAGCCTTGAAAGCCTCTGGCTGGTTCATTGCTAAATCTGCAAGAACTTTACGATTTATCTCAATTCCTGACTTGTGGATAGCACCCATAAGCTTTGAATAAGAGAAGCCCTCCAAACGAGCAGCTGCATTAATACGCTGAATCCACAATGCGCGGAAATTACGTTTTTTGTTCTTACGGTCACGATATGCATAAAGAAGACCTTTCTCCCAAGTATTCTTTGCTACCGTCCAAACATTCTTTCTTGCTCCGTAGTAACCTCTTGTTAACTTTAAAATTTTCTTTCTTCTTGCTCTTGAAGCAACGTGATTTACTGATCTTGGCATTCTATTTAGTATTTTGAATGTTAGCGCCTCTTACAAGGTCTTTAAGGCTAATCATTCGATTAATAAAATTAAAAATTAACTCTTTGATTAAGTTTCACTCTTGTTACTTAAGGGCTAACAAAGCTCTAACCTCACCGCAATCGCAAGATGCAACCAAACCTGAGTGAGTTAAGTAACGTTTTTGTTTATTAGTCTTCTTTGTCAAGATGTGACGCTTAAATGCATGTTTTCTTTTAATTTTTCCTGATCCGGTAAGGACAAACCTTTTTTTGGCACCGGAATTAGTCTTAACTTTTGGCATTTTTCTAATTTTTAATTTATTTATTGAATTACGGTTTGCACCGCAAAATTTACAATTTTATTTTTTACTTTCCTTCTTCTTTGGAGAAAGTTGAATAATCATTCTCTTTCCTTCCAACTGAGGAAGTTGATCCACCTTTGCATACTCTTCCAAATCGTTGGCAAAACGAAGCAACAAAACCTCACCTTGCTCCTTGAAAAGGATTGATCGACCTTTGAAGAAAACGTATGCCTTGATCTTAGATCCGTCATTCAAGAACTCAATCGCATGTTTCAACTTGAAGTTGTAATCATGATCATCGGTCTGAGGTCCGAATCTAATCTCTTTCACAACCACCTTAGTTGCCTTTGCTTTAAGCTCTTTTTCACGCTTCTTTTGCTGATAAAGGAACTTCTGATAATCAGTAATTCTACAAACAGGAGGTTCCGCATTTGGAGATATCTCCACAAGATCTAACTCTTGTTCTTCTGCAAATTGACGAGCCTGCTCAATCGGATAAATACCCGGTTCTACATTCTCACCAACTAAACGTACCTCTTTTACACGAATACGCTCGTTAATACGATGCTGTTGTTCCTTATTGTTATTAGATGGAACATTGTTGCGATTACCAATTTTATTATTGTTTCTATTATTGGATGACGCTGTATTCGGCTTCTTAAAAAATGGCTTCGTTGCGATAATTTAATCCCTCCCTAATTTTATTAAACTTACTGATAATTATTTTTAAATTAAAGAAAATCAACGATTTATCTTATATTTGATTCATCATTGCCTGAACTTCCTTATTTAAATTCTCCGCAAAGGTAGTAATTTTCATGGAACCTTTATCACCTTCGCCCTGTTTTCTTACAGAAACTTCTTCATTTTCTGCTTCCTTCTCACCTACGACTAACATATAAGGAATTCTCTTAACCTCATTGTCACGAATCTTTCTACCAATTTTCTCGTTACGGTCATCAACGATAGCACGAATGTCATTTTGATCCAAAATCTCAGCAATTTTCTGTGCATATTCATTGTATTTCTCACTAATAGGAAGAACGACAACCTGATCAGGAGTCAACCACAATGGGAACTTACCTCCTGTATGCTCGATCAATACGGCAACGAAACGCTCCATTGATCCGAATGGCGCACGGTGAATCATGACTGGACGGTGTTTTTGGTTATCCTCACCTACATACTCCAATCCGAAACGCTCAGGCAAGTTATAATCCACTTGGATTGTACCTAATTGCCATCTACGACCGATAGCATCCTTAACCATGAAGTCTAACTTTGGTCCGTAGAATGCAGCCTCTCCATACTCTACCCTTGCTGGCATGTTTTTCTCTTTACATGCTTCAACGATAGAAGCTTCAGCCTTTTCCCAATTCTCGTCAGATCCTACATACTTAGTCTTGTTGTTAGGGTCACGAAGAGAAATCTGTGCCTCGAAGTTCTTGAAATCCAAAGCTCTGAATATAATTGAGATGATATCCATTACACGGATAAACTCATCCTTAACTTGATCTGGACGACAGAAGATATGGGCATCATCCTGTGTGAATGAACGCACACGAGTCAATCCGTGAAGCTCACCGCTCTGCTCGTAACGATATACGGTTCCGAACTCAGCCAAACGCAAAGGCAACTCACGGTATGAACGTGGTTTCCATTTGTAAATCATACAGTGGTGAGGACAGTTCATTGGCTTCAACAAATAGATCTCACCCTCTTCAGGAGTAGTGATTGGTTGGAAGCTGTCTGCTCCGTAGTGATCCCAGTGTCCTGAAGTTACATACAACTCCTTGTTTCCGATATGAGGAGTCATGACCTGCTGGTAACCGAACTTCTTTTGGATACGTTTCAAAAAATCCTCCAAACGAAGACGTAATGCAGTTCCCTTTGGAAGCCACATTGGAAGACCCTTACCTACCATATCGGAGAACATGTAAAGCTCCATCTCCTTTCCGACTTTTCGGTGGTCACGCTTCTTTGCCTCTTCCAATAATGTTAGATATTCATCCAACATCTTCTTCTTAGGGAATGTGATAGCATACAAACGAGTCAACTGTTTGCGCTTTTCATCACCACGCCAGTATGCACCAGCTACAGATGTTATTTTGATTGCCTTGATAGGCGAAACGTCAGGTAAGTGTGGACCACGGCACAAATCCGTGAAAGAACCTTGTTCGTACAATGTGATCTTACCATCCTCCAAATCATTAATCAACTCAACTTTGTAAGTCTCACCTCTTTCACTGAAATACTTCAAAGCATCAGCTTTTGAAATACTCTTGCAGGTTAATATCTGTTTCTGAGCTACAATCTCAGCCATCTTTTTCTCTATGGCAGCGAAATCAGACTCCTTCAAAACAACTTCACCTAGGTCTACATCATAGTAGAAACCATTTTCAATTGCAGGACCGATACCGAATTTAATGTTAGGGTAAAGGGACATAAGAGCTTGAGCCATCAAGTGTGCTGAGGTATGCCAAAATGTGTGCTTACCCTCTTCATCCTCAAATTTGTGCAATTTGATAGAACAGTCCTCATCTATCGGACGATTCAAGTCACGCACTTCATCATTTACACTAATTGAAAGTACCTCTTGAGCCAAACGAGGGCTAATACTCTCTGCAATCTGAATACCTGTCGTTCCTTTTTCATATTCACGAACGGAACCGTCAGGAAATGTTACTTTTATCATATCACTCATTTTTAGGGGCACCTACAAACGTACCCGATTGATTTTCGATTTTTTATGTAAAACACGCAAAGATAATATTTAACCGAAAGAATCCATGCATTTATTCTCTTTTTTGAAGAAAGAAAATGCATGAAAACATTACCAACATTAGAATATCCTTATAAATAAAAAAGCAGAGGTCCATTTCTCGAACCTCTGTGTCACGTCCTGAAATAGCGTTACAACAAAAAAGTAACGAATATGAAAGGAAAAGAAAGACAGTACGTTAGACGTTCACAAAAAGACTACCCGATGAGCTTTAAGCTTGCGGTAGTAAGAG
>JALNVE010000294.1 GCA_023227695.1 Paludibacteraceae bacterium | reverse complement strand
TGTTCAATTCATAACGAAAAACTCCTCACGCACTTCATCTTTAGATTCAGAACGTAGGGTAGTAGTTAACAATAACAAAAAAGAGGCGTCGAATTTCGATGCCTCTTTTTTGTTATTGCGATTATTACGTTCTTTAATCTGACAAGGCTGCAACACCGCCCATGATATCGAGCAGTTCATTTGTAATAGACTGCTGTCTTGTCTTGTTGTAAAGAATTGTAAGTTCTTTTATCAACTCGTCCGCATTGTCCGTAGCTGTCTGCATTGCTACAACACGAGCTCCGTACTCAGAAGCGTTGGAGTCGAGTAAACAAGCATAAAGTTTTGTCCTTAATGCTTTTGGCAATAGAGCCTCCAGAACTTCTCTTTTTCCTGGTTCAACAATGTAGTCGCACGCTGCTGCTTTTTCTTCTTCCTCTTTCTTGTCGAAAGTGATAGGTAAAAAGTTTTCGGTAAACAATTTCTGAACGGATGTGCTCTTCAAGTGATGGTAAATGACAATTACCTTGTCAAATTCTTTGGTCAAGAATTTGTTCATGATAGTGTTTGTTACATCGCACATACCTGAAAAATTTGGCTTGTCGGCCAACTTGCTGTATTCGCCTTCAAATTTTACCGGAAGTTTTTTTACCGCATCGTGGATTTTCTTTCCGATAGGGAAGACTACGATGTTGTCCATTCCTAGTTCCTTATTCTCTGCAATCACTTCTGTCAGTCTCTTGATTACATTCGAATTGAATGCACCACAAAGGCTGGAGTTAGAAGAAAAGACTACGATCGCTAACTTATTCAATGGCCTTACTTCTGCAAAAGCCGACTGAAAGTCGGTCTCCGTTTCAAGAAAATTATTCAGAATTCTGTTTAATCTGTCTTGATAAGGAGCAATACTTTCTATAGCACCTTGGGCCTTTTTCAGCTTTGCCGAAGATACCATCTTCATTGCTCCGGTAATCTTCTTCGTAGACGATACCGAACCAATTCTTGCTTTTACTTCTTTTAGTGATGCCATCCTATTTAAGCTTTAAACTGTTCAACAACTGCAAGAGCTTCTTTCTTTAAAATTCCGGAAATCTCATCGTTGATGATACCTTTCTTCAACTGGTTAAGCACATCTTCTTTGTGTGTTGACTCCAATACGTTGATGAAAGTCTTTTCGAATTCAGGAATCTTGGCAGCAGGAACAGAATTCAATAAACCATTAGTACCGCAGAAAATGACTGCAATTTGATTCTCGACTGGGATAGGAGAGTACTGAGGTTGTTTCAAAATCTCAGTATTACGGATACCTTTATCGATTGTCATTTTTGTTACAGCATCCATATCACCACCGAATTTGGTAAATGATTCCAATTCACGGTATTGAGCTTGGTCTGTCTTCAATGTTCCGGCTACCTTCTTCATAGCCTTAACCTGAGCACTACCACCCACACGAGATACGGAAATACCTACGTTGATGGCAGGACGGATGCCGGCGTTGAATAGGTTGTTTTCCAAATATATCTGACCATCGGTAATTGAAATTACGTTGGTTGGAATATATGCAGAAACGTCTCCTGCTTGAGTCTCGATGATTGGAAGAGCAGTCAATGAACCGCCTCCTTTTATTTTTGACTTCATAGAAGGAGGTAAGTCGTTCATCTGACTTGCCACACTGTCGTTCTTGATGATCTTAGCGGCACGCTCAAGCAATCTTGAGTGTAGGTAGAAGATATCTCCCGGATATGCCTCACGTCCTGAAGGACGACGAAGAATCAAAGATACCTCACGATATGCAACGGCTTGTTTTGACAAGTCATCATATACTACCAATGCGTGTCTTCCTTGGTCACGGAAGTACTCACCAATTGCAGCACCTGCAAATGGAGCATAGTATTGCATTGCAGCAGGATCACCAGCTGTTGCTGATACGATGATGGTGTAATCCATAGCACCGTGTTCCTTCAATGTGTTTACTATGTTTGCGATGGTTGAACCTTTTTGACCGATAGCTACATAGATACAATATACAGGACATCCAGCTAAAAAGTTAGCTCTTTGATTGATGATTGTATCGATAGCGATAGCTGTCTTACCAGTCTGACGGTCTCCAATGATCAACTCACGTTGTCCACGGCCGATAGGAATCATGGCATCGATTGCCTTGATACCAGTTTGTAATGGTTCGTTTACTGGCTGACGGTAGATAACTCCTGGAGCTTTTCTCTCCAATGGCATCTCTACCAATTCACCTTCTATTTCGCCCATTCCATCTATTGGCTGACCAATAGCGTTTACAACCCTGCCCATCATGCCTTCTCCCATAAGGATGGAAGCGATACGTTTGGTACGTTTTACTGTGTATCCCTCCTTGATTTGGTCTGTTGGGCCTAATAATACGGCACCAACGTTGTCTTCCTCAAGGTTCATGACCACTGCCTGCATTCCGTTTTCGAATTCGAGCAGCTCGCCAGATTCAGCGTTTTGTAGTCCGTAGATACGAACCACACCATCGCTGACTTGCAAAACAGTACCAATCTCATCGAACTTGATCTTTGAATCAATGTCCTTGAGTTGCATTTTCAGCACGTCGGAAACTTCACTTGCTTTTATACCTGACATAAATTTTCTTTAATTTAATGATGTTTATCGCGATTATCCCAAAATGCTGTTTTTCTTCAACAATTGGTCTTTAATATCCTTCAACTGGCTACTTATACTCGCATCCAATTGATATGTTCCAACTTGTAGAATGAAACCTCCGACAAGGTCAGGATTGATAATTGTTTGAAAATCCACCTGGCCTTTTGTCCTGTCAGATACAATTTTCCTCAATCTTTCCTCTTCTTTGGCTTCAACTGGAGTTGCTGTAGAAAGCTTACCAATTACAATGTTGTTTGCTTTACGATAAACGTCTTGATATACTAAACTTATAAAATGGAAATAAGCCTCTCGTCTTTTCTCGACTACCAAATCCAAAAAGCGTTTGAATTCCGGACATACATCGGTACCTGCAGCAGTAATTAATAACTCTTTCTTTTTCTCTGTGGAAATGACAGGGTTCAATAAAGCTTTGTTTATCTCTGGAACTGCGAATAGACTGTCAGAAAGTAACTTCATCTCTTCGTAGATCACAGTATCCTGCTTTTTCTCCACTGCATACTCATATAGAGCTTTTGCATATCTTGCTGAAATTCTACCTGTATCCATATCGGTCTTTACGATTTAGCTATATTTATTTCGTCCAACAGCTTGTTGATCATCTCAACTTGAGAATTCTGTTCGGAAAGCTCTTTGCGAAGAACCTTCTCTGCTACATTAACAGAAAGCTCGGCAACTTGTGCTCTGATCTCTTTGATAGCGTTCTCTTTCTCCTGTTGAATGCTTGCCTTTGCACCATCAATGATCTTAGCGGCTTCTTTCTCCGCATCTCCTTTTGCTTCGGAAATCATCTGTTCCCTCACTTTTTTAGCTTCGTTGACAATCTTGATCTGCTCGTTCTTAGCAGCAACAAGAATCTTCTCGCTCTCTGCCTTGATGTTTTGCAGTTTTTCGTTTGCCTCTTTCGCTGCATTAAGTGATTCCTCGATATAGTCTCCTCGCTTCTGAATCATTTCGGTAATAACGGGCCAACCGTATTTACCAAGAATGAACAGTACGCAAAGGAAGCTTACGAGCATCCAGAATACTAATCCGAAATCGGGTGTCAATAATGACATGGCTCTGGATTATTATTTATTATAAGAATATTGCTAACAAACATGTGATGATTGCCAAGAAAGCAACACCCTCAACCAAAGCGGCTGCAACGATCATGTTGTTTCTGATGTCTCCAGATGCTTCTGGTTGACGACCCATGGCTTCCATTGCAGATCCACCAATCTTACCAATACCAATACCTGCTCCGATTACTGCAATACCTGCACCAATTGTTGCTCCTGCTTTTGCTAATGCTGCACCTGCGACAGCTT
>JALNVE010000293.1 GCA_023227695.1 Paludibacteraceae bacterium | reverse complement strand
TTTCCGAACACAGTTCAGGGGCGTGGCAGACGTGAAGTTTTTCATGTACAGGCTTTCCAAACTTTATTCTTGAATCTGGGGATTCTTGTCCTTGTACCAACCCCACCTATCCGCTGATCCATTTGTCGCGCTGATGATAAATAGAAAAGGCAGAATGGAATTTATGAATATTCAACGGGATTCGTTTACTGAAGAGTGCGATGAATCGCGCCGCTACAACGAGCTGTATTGACAAAATCGAGCAATTTTTAATCGGATTTTAAGTGTTCGATCCTTTGTGTTTGTTGTAAGAAATCGATGTTTCTTGTGTTATCCTTTCTGTTCCAAAAACAACTCTGTTAATCTTGAGACTGCGTATTCGTCAATCTTGTCGATGCTTATTTCTAAATATTGAGATTCTTTTGCTTTGTCGTATGTCGCTGTGCATTCTATAAAGCAAGCATGGATGCGCTGATGACTTAGAATATGTTTGATGGACTTATGAATCCTGTTGATTTTTAAATTAGAGAATTCAGACAACTCATTTTTATCATGAAGATGAAGAATCTCATCTTCTGCAAGTTCTTCCTCTTTTTCAATCAATGGAAATTCATATAATCCTTTCCAAATGTCTTTATCACCTCTTTTGTGTAGATATGTTTTGTCTCCGTTTTGAATGAAGAAGTAATAATAGAAACGGTCTCTCTGTTTTGTCTTCTTTTCTTTGACAGGCAGTTTGGCGAATGTCCTGTTGGTATATGCAAGACACATTTCATTTAGAGGACAATCTTCACAATGGGGAGAGTCTGGTGTGCATACAACTGCGCCTAAATCCATGATGGCTTGGTTGTGCAGAGCGGCTTTCTTCGGATTGAGAAGCTCTTGAGCTAACTTAGAAAACTCCTTTTTGCCTTGGATACTGTCTATCGGAGTGTAAATTTCGAAAACTCTTGAGAGAACCCGGTAAACATTGCCATCTACCACAGCGTAAGGTTGATTGTAGGCAAAAGAGCAGATTGCTGCGGCAGTATAGTCGCCAATTCCCTTTAAGGAGCGAACATCTTCGTATGTTTTTGGGAAAACGCCTTCGAATTTATCCATGATGCATTTTGCCGTGAAATGGAGATTTCTTGCACGACTGTAATATCCTAGTCCTTGCCAATCTTTCAACACTTCATCCTCGGTAGCATTAGCAAGGTCTTTGACGTTGGGGTAATGTTCAATGAAACGGTTGTAGTAGGAAAGACCTTGAGCTACCCTTGTCTGTTGAAGTATGATTTCAGATATCCAGATTTTGTAGGGGTCGTTAGTGCATCTCCACGGCAAATCCCTTTTGTTTTCAAAATACCAAATTGTTATAGCCTCGCTGAAGTCCATTTTTATTAATTTTCTTTGGTACAAAAGTATTCCTTTTTATTTTTCTTCTCCTTTTTGAAACATTTTTTTGCTTAAAGAAAAAGAATCTTGATGATTTATGGTACTTAATAAAAAATCTGTCAGTTCTTCTTGACTAAATCTTTAATAGCCTTTTGGATATATTGCTAAATGAATTAATTTTGTGATTAATTTGAAAATGCTTTTATGCTTTTAAGTTAAGGTGAGCTTCGTTGTTTAGCACCTTAAAGAAGATACACATATGTTGGGTTGTTTGTGTTGTATTTTGATTTTTAAATAGTTTTGAAACACAATATGATTAATAGAATCCACAGTGATATTAAAGGCATTGCTTCACGATAAACAGTTAATCCAAAAGGAAAAAATATGGTTGAGAATGTATCAGAAGAGGAATCGAAGAAGAGCTTAAACTTCATTGAATCCATGGTCGAAGAAGACTTGAAGGAGGGAAAAAACGGTGGACGTATTCAGACCCGTTTCCCGCCAGAGCCAAATGGCTATTTGCATATTGGTCACGCCAAGGCTATATGCATGGATTTCGGAATAGCTCAGAAATATGGAGGTATCTGTAATCTTCGTTTTGACGATACCAATCCTGTTAAGGAGGATGTGGAGTACGTTGATTCCATCAAGGAAGATATCCAATGGTTAGGCTTTCAATGGAAGAATGTCTACTATGCTTCTGATTATTTCCAGCGTATTTACGATCTTGCTATCAAATTCATCAAAGATGGTAAGGCATACGTTGACGAACAATCTGCGGAGGAGATAGCAAAGCAGAAAGGTACACCAACAACTCCAGGAACTGAAAGCCCATTCCGTAACCGTCCAATAGAAGAGAACCTTCTTTTGTTCGAAAAGATGAGTAAAGGTGAAATTGAAGACGGCAAAATGGTGCTTCGTGCGAAAATTGATATGACATCTCCAAATATGCACTTCAGAGATCCAATCATGTATCGTATCATCACGACTCATCCTCACCACCGTACAGGTACAAATTGGAAGGTTTATCCTATGTACGATTTTGCTCACGGACAGTCAGACTATTTCGAAGGTGTAACTCACTCACTCTGTACTTTGGAGTTTGAGGTTCACAGACCATTATATGATTGGTTCATCGATCAATTTGCAACAGACGATTACCGACCACGTCAGCGTGAGTTCAATCGTTTGAACATTACTTACACAGTGATGAGTAAGAGAAAAATGTTGCAGCTTGTTCAGGAAGGTTTGGTAAGAGGATGGGATGATCCACGTATGCCAACCATTTGTGGACTTCGTCGTCGTGGTTATACTCCTTCATCCATCCGTAACTTTATTAATAAGATAGGTTATACTAAGTACGATGGTGTGATTGATGTCTCCCTGTTGGAATCTTCTATCAAGGAAGAATTCAATGCAACAGCAAACAGAGTTTGTGCTGTGATTGACCCTATTAAGCTGATCATCACTAACTATCCTGAAGGTCAGACTGAGATGTTGACTACTATCAACAACCCTGAAAACGAGAATTCAGAATCACATGATATGCCTTTTTCAAGAGAGTTATACATTGAGCGTGAAGACTTTATGGAGGATGCTCCAAAGAAGTATTTCCGTATGACTCCAGGAAATGAGGTTCGTTTGAAGAGTGCATACATCGTTAATTGTACAGGTTGCAAGAAAGATGCTGACGGAAATGTTATTGAGGTTTACGCTGAATATGATTCTCAGACAAAGAGTGGATTGCCAGAAAGTAACCGAAAGGTAAAGGGTACAATCCATTGGGTAAATGTAGCAACTGCATTGCCTGCTGAGATTCGTCTTTACGACCGTTTGTTTAACGTTGAAAATCCGGGTGATGAAAAAGACCGTGATTTCCGTGAGATGTTGAATCCGGATTCCTTGAAGGTTGTCAATGGTTTTGTTGAGCCTTGGTTGAAGGATGTAAAACCTTTCGATCACTTCCAATTTCAAAGAATTGGTTATTTTAATGTTGACCCAGATGCAAAAGATGGCAAATTGGTGTTTAACCGTACCGTTCCTTTAAAAGATAGTTGGGCAAAAGAGTTAAAAAAAGGATGATTTTTTTAAAATAATATTTTTTATAAAAAGACCACATTAGATTTGATGTGGTCTTTTTTTGATTATGCAAATATTGCCAAAGATCAATTATATAGCCTGCGAAGTTTGATTAATGATAATAAAATTATTCGCTATTCGCATGTCTAAATGACCTTTAAATAGACCTAACTTCTTCTTCTATTGTTGAAAAGATGTCTGTTTTTTACTGTTTTCTTGAATCTGAATTGCCTATCTTTGTAAACCTCAAAATATAATTAGGTGTATGACTCAATTTGTTCATTTACATGTCCACTCTCATTATTCTATTTTGGATGGAATGTCTAAAGTTCCAGACCTGGTAGATAAATGTCGAAAGACGGGGATGAATGCCATTGCACTTACCGATCATGGTAATATGTATGGTATAAAGGATCTTTGTGACTATGTTAAAAAGGTAAATGGAGAGTCAAAGGCGAAGTTGGGAGATCTGCAGAAGGCTTTGAAAAAGGTTGGTGATGAAGCGGATAAAGTG
>JALNVE010000292.1 GCA_023227695.1 Paludibacteraceae bacterium | reverse complement strand
CAGACAACGATATGTTTTATATGTCTAAAATAAAAGGAGATAGAAGATGAAAATTACATTTCTTGTACCACCCACGTTTGACAAAAACAGACCAGCAGAAAGGTCTTTAGGTTATTCCTATATGACCCAGCCAACGATGAACCTCTATGAGCTCACTATGGCGGCAATGTTGGAAATGGACGGCTATTCCGTAGCGTATGAGGATTTTGTAATCACCAATCGCACACATCATGATCTGGAGCGTTTTCTAATCATGGACGAGTCTGAAATCTATTTCATCTGGTCAGTCAACCTATCTCTAGAAAATGACCTTGCTGCTACCAAATTCATTCAGAAATATTCTCCAGAATCATATCTTGTTTACATGGGTACGGCACCGACAATGTATGCCGACCGTTTTCTGACCAACCATCAGCAGATTGTTGTTCGTGGTGAGCCAGAGTTGACGGTTCGAGACCTTTGTCGCCATATTGCTCAGCACGAAACGTATCGTGATGTGTATGGTATTTCGTACTTAAATGCGAACGAGGAGATTCGCCATAATCCGTCACGTGAATTGATTCCCGATTTGGACAATCTTCCGTTCCCTGCAAGAAATTATCTTAAGACCCCTGATGTCTTTTATGATTTACGCCTTAAAAAGGTGCCTTATACGGAGATGCTTACTTCTCGCGGATCCAACTGTCATTGTCGTCATTGTGTTCCGGGTTCGCTCTCATTTGCCATCGAGATAGAGGTGGAGAGTGTTGCTAAGAAAACGAATCCTATTTTCCGTTCTACAGAGAATGTGGAGCGCGAAATTGAGGTTTTGGCAAAGGAGGGTTATAAATCCATCCGTTTCTTGGACGATAATTTCATCACGACCGAGAAAAGACTTTTGCCGATAGCAAAGGCTTTGAAGAAATATGGTATTGTGTGGGGTTGTCAGTCGCACCTGAATGGCATAACCGAGCATGTGGCTGCAATCCTAAGCGAGAGCGGCTGCCGTTATGTGGAGGTTACGGTAGAGTCTTTCGACGATGAGATTTTGAAGGATATCCGCAAAGGATTGACCTCTGCTGAAATTCAAGAGGCCATCAACTTGTTGAACAATCATCACGTACCGGTTTATTTGAATCTTTTGTTTGGCACCAGCCATTTGGAGACTGCTCATACGATGGAGGATACCTTCAAAAAGGCAAGAAAGCTGAAGGTTCATCACGTCAATCTGATGATTGCAACGCCTGTTCCCGGTACCGATTTTTATAAGAAGGCCAAAGAGAACGGCTGGATTTTGGGTGGCGACTATCGTCCTGTAGACATGTTGCACCAATCTCTTGTGGATTATCCTAATTTAAGCAATCAAGAGATGCAACGAATTCTCTTCTGGTTTAAATTGAAATTAGCTTTGTCTCCTAGATTCATTTATTATAGAATAAGACATTGGTTTAGATAAACGTCTTATGTTGAATAAAAAAAACGTCCCGATGATTCACCGGGACGTTTTTGTTTATAGCACTGTTTTTATTATTTCTTTACAACGAATTGCTTAGATAAAACACCATTTTCAAGTGTGATTCTTGCAATGTAAAGACCATTGCTGTAGCCAGAAATGTCAATTTTAGATTCGTTAGTTGCTTCAATCAAGTTTCCAACTAAGTCGAAAATCTCAACTTTCTTAACATCTCCGTTAATTCTGATCTCTTTTGATGCAGGGTTAGGAGTGATTGTGAATGATTCACTGTAAGCTTCGCTAATAGAACTTAAACCGCCTTTCTTTGAGAATTTGATCCAATCGATATCCACCCAATCTTGGTCGATGGTAATTGTCAAGACATGTTTGCCAGCTTTCAAAGAAAACTCTTCGTTAATCTCAACTTCGTCGAAAGTGCCCCAATCTCCAGTCTTAGGAACGGTTACTTGGTAATCCATAGAGTTGTCGTCCATATCAATGGTAAATTTACCGTTGCTTCCACCTTCACCTGCACGGATTGTCAAGGTGTAATCACCGTCTTCCAATACTTCAACGGTGTATTTCATCCATTCTCCCTTTTGAGCGTTACCTATAACAGTGGCATCTCCAGCCTTCTTCAAGTCAATATCGTCTTCTCTGTAGTAGTCTGTAAAGTCATCGCAGCTGTTGCCAGGAGTGTTATCTGAGAATGTCTTGTCTGCATAACCCTCATCGTAGTTTTCTGCTTCGATTGTACCAGGAATGACTGCTGCTTTTCCTCCGTAAGGACCAACGTTGATAACTTTGATTGTAGCTTCTACGGAAATATCTTCTCCATCTTTGTTTTTACCTGTAACTACGACTTTGAAAGATCCTGATTCAGTTGGAGTGAAGGTTGCTTCGGCAGAAGAATTTCCGCTTGCAATCTTTTCTCCGTTTACAGAGATGACCAAATTAGAACCCTCTTCCAAAGTAGCACTGATTGTGGTTGATTCACCCAATTCAATTGTAGTTGAGGCGATGTCTATTTTGATATTACCTTTTTTTCCTCCGCAGAGTGGGTTAGGAGCATTTTTTGCTGCATCTGTAGCCATGTATTCGCGAAGCCATTTCAAAGAAGCACGTTCCTGACCGTTCTTGATTAGACCTGTGTTGCTTCTCCATGTGGCCCCGTCGATATATCCCCAAAGGGTTACTCCTGCACACATGTCGTCTTCCCAGAAGAAAGGGAAAAACTCTTTATAGAAGTTAGCCTGAGCATTATCGTCAGCAAGCTCAACGTCCAACTCAGAAATGAATATTGGCAATCCGATCTTTTGTTTGATCTCGTTATAACCGCTCTTAATTTGGTCTTGGCATTCGTGCAAACTGTGACATTGACAACCTACGGCATCAATAGGTGCACCAGCGTTCAGACATTTTTTTACGAGGTCGATGATTTGTGAACGTTGCCAACTAATAAAGTTGTAGTCGTTGTAGATTAGGATGGCATTTGGCCAACGCTCTCTCGCCATTTTAAAAGCTTTTACAATCCAATCGTATCCAGAAGCACCATCGCCACCCAAAGCATTTTTGAATGGGGCAGGAGCATGACCGGATACAGCCTCGTTTACAACATCGATGTATTCAAGGTCTGGATATTTTTTCTTTACGGCATCCATCCATTCTGTAATCTCTTCGAGTTGTTCTTGTTGTGAAAGATTGGTAATCCAATCTGGATATTGACTACCCCATACAAGACAGTGGAACTTGAAAGGAATTCCCTTTTCTTTACAATAGTTATAATAATTGTCGGCTCCTGTCCAGTTCATTTGATCCCGTGTGCCCTCTATCGAGGCCCATTTAGTCTCATTTTCGGGGGTTAACTGGTTCCATAGACTTCCGAAATCGCTGCGAACCGCATTGTTGGTTGTGATGTTGCCCAACCATTTGCATTTGGCATCCTTTGCAAGCTGTGCATACGATGCCATACTGAGCACAAGGAATGTGCACAAGAAAACGTAAACCTTCTTCATTATTTATAATTTAATAGTAATAGTGTTTATCTGGTATTCTGAAACGTATTTTCAAAGTTAATAATGTTTTTGATATTAATTAACTAAAAGAAGAGAAAATAATTAATTTTTAAAGAGATACCTACTTGTTATGATTTTCCATTTCTTGTTCTGCTTCTTGTATTTCGCTAAGTCGCGTTAAAAGAAAGCTACCGGCTTGCAAGGGTAAAACATCTGTGATAGTTAGGCCAGTACTCTTGCCTCCTACACCGAAAAAATCCTTTGGGTCTTGACTTTTCCCTTTCCGAACAGTATCTTTATGGCGCAAGTCGTTTGGGTGTTTCGTGTTCAAATTTAAAACTGGCAGCAAATGATGAAAACTTTACAATGGATAGCGTTTACTCACATACTCTTGGTCTGAAAAACTACGAACTTACCAACCATCTTGGTAATGTGTTGGCTGTTGTTTCTGATGAAAAACAATCTTAAACCGTTCCTGAAGTAGTAAGTTTAAATGCTGGATTCAAGCGGACAATGCAACCTCATTTAAATCCAAGTTTGTCAATTGTTTAAATTTTTGTAAAGGAGTCATATACCCTAATCTTTTCCTCGGTCTCGAGTTTAAGATGTTT